>JASJEA010000297.1 GCA_030064935.1 Crocosphaera sp.
TTTAGCTTACCCGACGGGAAGCCCCACGCTGTATTTTCCCCAAAAACACCCACGCTCTCTGCGTGGGATGAAAGTCGGGGCAGCACCCATCAGATAATTCTAGCGCATTTATAAAGTTGTGCTAGAATTATCTGATGCTAACGATGAACATGACTTATCGAATTTATCCAAGTGCTGACCAAGAAGCAATAATGCTTGATTGGTTGGAGACTTGCAGACGACTTTATAATCGTTGTTTGCGAGACTTAAAAACTTGGTTAAATGGTCAAAAATGCCCTATTGATAGGTGTTCATTAAAGCAAGAATATATTGTGCCAGCCGATAGGTTGAGTCGATGTGAGGTATTATCCTCCGCACCTCTCAGTTAGATCCGAGCGTGCGACTTTTACCGCACTCGGCTCCCGACAAATTAGGCTTTTACAGCCCTGCCCATGTGGATATAGTCATGGCAGCTTTGGTGAACCGCTATGAGGTTCTTTGGCTTCCAATTACTGTGATTCCCATCGATATGATGTAGATGTACTCGTTCACTGGAAGTGAGTTTGAGTCCACAGTGTCCACATGAATGGTGTTGCTTTTTCAAGCATTTAGAGGTCTGATTGTCGTAAAGCTTGCTATTGCGATCGCTCCAGTAAACCAAATCACCGTCATAGGGGGATTTATTTCCTTTGACATTGATGTGGCGATTCTCACTGTAAGGTACTGATGGAAATGCCTTCTTGATTAGTTCAGTAGCCGTGTATCGGCTCAGGTTCTTTTCTTTATTGAAGACTTTGAAGGCTCTATGTGCTGTTCTCCATAGGGAGAAGCGGGAGCCGTCCATCTTGCAGTACCTGTGGTAACTGCGCCATCCTCTAACTAAGGGGGCTAATTTCATAGCTTTGTCCTTAGCACCATAATTCGAGCAGTTGACGATATCCTTGACCTTCTTTCGGAATGTTTTGTAATTGTCCTCTGAGGGGACGCATCTGAACTTCCCGTTTTGCTGTACTTTAAAATGCCAGCCTAGAAAATCAAATCCATCTGTCGATTTGACCAGCTTGGTCTTGCTTTCTTTGACCTTTAAACCTCTTTTTGCCAGGAACTTCTCTATATCCTTGAGTATCTTTTCAGCATTGTCTTTAGGCTTTAGGATGAGAACCATGTCATCAGCGTATCTAATGGACTGGTGAATGTTCTCGATGCCATCAAGAGCAATGTTGGCTAATAGAGGACTCACCACTCCCCCTTGGGGGGTTCCTTGTTCTGGAAATTCTGGGTTAACCCCAGACTTAAGGCATCTCCAAAGACCAAGTTTAATAGCCAATGGAGCTATGACCCTTTCCATGATGGTTGTGTGGTTAATCCTGTCGAAGCATTTTTCTATGTCTAGCTCTAAGATTCTCTTGCTTTTCCCATTCTTGTTGGAACATAGGTTTAGGAATAGAATCTTTTGAGCGTCGTGGGCCGAGCGTCCGGGTCTAAACCCGTAGCTTCTGGCGTGGAATAGTGCTTCGTGTGCTGGTTCTAGGGCGAATTTCACAAGACATTGCCATGCTCTGTCACCCATAGTGGGAACCTTAAGTATTCTAGTTGTTCCGTCCTTCTTAGGGATTGGGATTTCTCTCAGCTTAGAATGTTTCCAGTCGTGTGCTTCGAGTAACTTTTCTGTTAAGGCGAACCGTTGTTTGAAGTTTAGGGATTTTTGTCCGTCAACTCCTGCGGTTTTCTTTCCAGCGTTTAGCTGTGATACTTGTCGGACTGCGAGTAATCTGGCAGCCAAAGACTTCAGAATCAATTTCTGTAGGTTCCTTGCTCGCCGTTTGTCTTCTGCTTGAATGGCTTTAAACAATCTTCTTTGGAGACGAAAGAGATTCTTGCGGAGTTTCTTCCAGGGAATGCTCTTCCAAAGTTCACTGAAGTTTTTAGCTTCGTGTCTAACCATGTTCTGCCTCGGTTGATCGTTTTCTATTTGCCTCAAGGAAATTACTCCTTGTCCTACCCGAATCTAGGGGGTTCCGTATCTCGTCATACCTACCCAGGTTTCGACCTTCCTGGGACTCTAGATTCGTTTTTCCTCGTTCCGTCCGTTTGATTGATTGTCCCTTTAGATTGAACCATTTTGACTATCGGAAACCCAAGGTTTATGCCACTTCCACGGTAAAGGATTGGCGGGTTACATTGCTCCGATGAGGTCAGGGGTTACTATTCTTTCTGCTTTCCTGCATCTTGATTAGTCACTTTTCTAGATTCTGTTTAATCGTGGGGACTCCTAATAACGCCAGTGTCACCAGCAGTCGGTGTCTGATTGCGTCCTGATTCCAGCTTCAGCCTCCTGAATTCCGAGTCAGGTCACTGTGGACAGGTTTTGAGTCACTCCTAACCTTGGAGGGGAGGGCTTTCACCTCCATCAATCGGACAGTTATCGTCTAGAATGTTATTTCTAGAAGCCCTAGTTTATAAGCCTTTGTGCGCTATTTCGCTAGGAACGAGTCGCACCACCGTTTCAAGTTTTTCAAAGCCTAAAAGCTTTAGTAGCGGTTGCGTTGTATGGGAAATGGTCGTGCTTGGATGCAGATATGTTTCCCTAACTTCAAGGATACACGAATAATAGGGTAAAAGCTACCTAAGTAGAGGATTAGTTAAAACTCTGATAAGCTTGGGAGTATTTTTGCTTGGTGGTTTGAGAGGGATAATGTAGAAGTAGTATAAGGTGTCACACCTTCAACTTTCATCAATTTGTTTAAATGTCAGATTTAATCCTTACAGAACTGGATCTCTTTTCTCAAGAATTGGTTAAAGACCTTTTCTGGGCATCATCTCAGTTTTACCAGCGTTTTGGACGAGGTGCTATTGATATTAATTTGAATGACCAAAAGATACTAAAAATCATAAAGGGGTATAGAGAAGGAAGGACAAACAAGCGAAAGCTGACAGAAAACTTAGGTTATATTCCTCTTAATTTGGAGAAGATGAAATTATCAGGAATTCCTGATGTAGATTCTATATTAAAAAAGTTACATAACATACTACTAAACAATGAAGAAGCCCAAAATTATAAGCCATCCCTAGAAGGGATAGGGGTTCTTTCATATAGTCATATTCCCGTAGAAATAAGCGAATCTTATGAAGAATTTATGACGGTAATAAAAATTACAAGATTTGGAGTGAAAAATATTCAAATCGTTGAGGTGACAGAAAGAAAACAGGAAAAAGAATAAAAATATCATACACCCTCTATAAAAATTTACTATTAAATAGGGGGGTATGTGTCTTTGAAATTAACAGAATTAATCTAAATTATTGTTTGTGCTTTTATCAGGGTTAGAAACAGGAGTATCTATGCCGTTAATATTGCGAACATGATAATTAGAATAATTACCTTGTTTAATTTCTTTGACAAACTGAGTACGGGTCATCTCTTTATTGGTGTAGTTGTCACGAAATTGTTTGTTTCGTCCTGTACTACTTTCTCCAGTAACGCTGACTCTTTTCCGTGCCATTTTCATTAGCTCCTTTAACTAATACATTTTTTCTATAATACTTTTTTATTATAGTATTTTTTTATTTAAAAGTAACCATCAGTGGGAAGCGATTCAAAGAGAAAAACCTCTACCCCGACTACGTTTCTGTTCCTGTTCCCTTTGCCGTCGAAATTCAGCCATTAAGGCCTCATTCCAATCTTTATGATGTCTAGGAACTATCCGATTAATTTGAGCCTTTGATGGAGCAAGATTCCTTAATTCCTGCTCTATTTGCTTACCAGCTTCATCGTTATCAGTAGCAATCATAATATGTCCCCCTTTATTATGAAACTTTTCAAACACCCCTTTAAGTATGGTTTTCTGCTTATCTGATAGGGTTCCTCCAGTAGCAAAGTAACGGGTAGTATCATCAGGAAATAATTGATGATAACTTAAGCAGTCCAGGGGACTTTCACAGATAACCAGCGTCGTATCATCAGGTGAACCATTAGAAGCCCATAACCCCTTGATACCACCTTTAGAAAAGCTTTTAAACTCCTGATTACGCAGTTCATAGCCACAAACCCCCTCACGATCCAAATGGGGGAAAATGACATTATTACGGCTGTCAGTGTAGATTCTGCCTTGAAATCGAGGGTCATTAGTGGTTTGTTGACTGATGCCTCGTTGGGTTAAATAAGGATGAGTTACGATTACATTGAACCCTTCAAATTGAGTAATGATTTTATGTCTATCTGGGGTACTTGGGGTTAATTTAGGCGTTGCTTGTTGAGGAGAATAAGGAGGATTAGAAGGTTCATTTATCCAGGGTCTAAGTTCCTTTCTGACTTCTCCTAAATTAATATTTCTTCTATTCTGAATAAAGTCAATGATTGAGCCACTATCTCTATCATCATTAACCGATGAGTAAAAATAGTGACCATCAGCTTGATTAAGACCAACGAGAATCTTATCCCCTCGGTTATCTTTAAGAACAAGACAGTTAACTGAACTTTTCTTTTTGTCTATGCTGTAACCGTTAGCTTGAGCATAATCAGCGAGATTAATATCAGTTTTAAACTTATCAAGTTCTTGTGCTTGTTGGTCTTTTATTCTTCTAAGACGTTCATGATGTCTTGATAGGCGTTTTCTAGCCTTTCGATTCTCTCTGATAAGTCGTTCATTCTGTTGTTGAATGAGTTCACTGTTTCTGAGAAGTTCTTGATTAATTCGTTCTGTTGAGTTATCAAAGACTCCAATCTTTTCCTCTGTTGTTTGTCTAAGTTCTTGATTAATTCCTGTTGTTCTTTCTTGTCCTTCTCGTACTGAACTGCAAAGTTCTTGAAGGTTTCTAAAAGTTCTTTCTCTAGTGGAGTCATCGTCTTCTTCTACAGCTTGATACAGGGCTTCCCTTTGCATTTCCAGTCGGTTTTGTGGGGACTGTTGGGGGGTAGGATTATAAATTTCCCCTGGTTGGTTTGATACAGTTCGATGCCCCAAGTCTCCTGTTTGAGTTGGTTGAGGGTCACTTTGTTGGTCTGAATCTGTTGAAATTGGCTCGTTAAATATCGACTCATCCCCCAACTCCCGGACAAGGTACCCACTAAGGTCAGAAGAAAAGTCGCTGCTGGTAGATAAGCCACCCATTGCGACCAAATTAGGACTTGTTTGGTGATTTGTCCCGTATTTTTGTCGATGGAACTCAGAGCGTCTTTGAATATGTGCCGTGAGTTTTGCTGATATTCTTGTAAGTGCTGCTGTTGGATCTGATTGGCTTGGTGTTTGTTCTGTTCTAGCTTCTGTTGTAAGTTCTTCTTCAAGTCGCCAAGATGCACTATAAATTCCTCCTTTTAATCTGATACGTTGATCTAGGTCATCGTGGGTGACAGTGATGTAATTATCTCCCTGCCTTGTAATGGTAAAGCCAGAATTTTCAAGGGTGGTAAGGATCTCGTTACGGTTTTGGATCTGTCCATTCTCAATGTAGCCCGTTAGATAGTTGGTGATCATCTTACGGGCATCATCCCGTTTAAGGGGT
>JASJEA010000298.1 GCA_030064935.1 Crocosphaera sp.
TAGAAGAAAATTTAGAACAAGTAGATGATGAATTTGCCGAGCTATTTGAGTTATATATTCTTGATCAATTAAATCACCCTAATAACAATGATGCCCTTAAATTTGTTGGTTTTATTGTTGATCTTTGCCCCATATTAGCAGAATTTCCTTTAGGAAATCAAGAAAATAATCTAGAAATTGCTATCAAAGGATGCGAGACAGTTATTAAAGAATTTTTGAGTGTTGAAAACCATCCTAAAGCATGGGCATTAGTTGAAAATAGTTTAGGCAATTTTTACACAAAACGTATTCGAGGAAATCGTTCTGATAACTTAGAAAAAGCCATTAATTATTTTACAAATGCTTTAACCGTACAAACAACAGAAAATGATGCTGAAGGTTGGGCATTAGTTCAAAATAATTTAGCTAACACCTATAATCAACGTATTCAAGGAAGTCGAGCCAATAATCTAGAAATAGCAATTAAGTGTTGTTATGATGCTTTAGAAATTCGGACAAAAGAATTATATCCTGAATATTGGGCCGATACACAAATCAACCTAGCTAATGCTTATTTATATCGTATTTTTGGTGATCGTTCTCAGAATTTAGAAGAAGCAATTAAGTGTAATTATAACGCCTTGGAAATTTATACTTATGAAGCATTTCCTGAACATTGGGCATCAATTCAAAGTAATTTAGGAGGTGTTTATTTTTATCGAATTCAAGATAGTCGTAGTGATAATTTAGAACAGGCTATTAATTGTTATCAAGAAGCTTTAAAAGTACGAACTAAGGAAAAATTACCTTATTTTTGGGCAGAAACTAAAAATAATTTAGGAAAAGCTTATCAAGAAAGAATAGAAGGAGCTTGGATTAATAACTTTCTTAAAGCAATTGAATGTTATGAAAATGCGTTAACAATTTGGACAAAAGATGTTTTTCCGGAACAATGGGCTCTGGTTAAAATTAATTTAGGAGAAACCTATAGAAACAATCGTGTTAGACAGTTGGAAGAAAATTATGAATTAGCAATTGAATGTTATCAAGATGCTTTAAAAATTTATACTGTCACATCATTTCCCGAACGATGGGCAATGACGCAAAATGATTTAGGATGTGCTTATGCAGAGCGTATTAAAGACAGTAAAAAAGAGAACTTAAAGAAAGCAATTACTTATTTTAAGGCAGCACTAACTATTCATAATCAAGATAATTATCCCCGTGAATGTGCAGAAACATTAGGACATTTGGGCCGTGTTTATTATGAAAATGAAGAATTAATCAAGGCGGATAAAGCATTAAAAGCTGCCATTAAAACTATAGAAACTTTGCGAGATGAAATTATTTCTGGTGATCAGAATAAACAAAAATTAGCATCATATTTTCATGATATTTATCGTTTACTGGTAGAAGTTTGCTTAAAACTTGATTATAATCGAGAAGCTCTTGAATATGTAGAACGTAGTAAAACTCGTAATTTAATTGAACTTATTTTTACTCGTAGTATTAAGAATATTTTTCCTGAGAATGTTGCTGTTCAATTGGAAAATATTAGAGATAACATTGCCAACTATCAAGAGCAACTACACGGAGATAATATTGAAAATTCATCTCTATTAATCCAGAAAATTAAGCAGTTACGTCAACAAAGAAATGATTTACAAGATAGATATTTACCCATTGGAGCTAGTTTTAAGCTTGACTTATTTCAATCGACTTTAGATGAATGTCAAATCATTGTAGAATGGTACATATTATTCAATTATTTTGTCACTTTTGTAATTACTAAAAACTTTATTAGGATTGTCCATAAATCTAAACCACAACATATCAAGAGCCTTGAAAAATGGACATCTGATTATTTAAAAAGCTATCGTCAAAATAACTTTGAATGGAAAGAAGATTTAGAGAAAAAACTTAAACAGTTATCAGAAATTTTAGCATTAGACGAAATTATTAATCAATTAAATTTCAAAAACTATAATCATCTTATTATCATTCCCCATCGTTATTTACATTTGCTACCGATTCATGCTGCGCAATTATCTAACAATTATATTCTTCTGAATTACTTTAAGAAAGGTGTTAGTTATGCTCCTAGTTGTCAACTCCTTCAACTCACGCAACATAAGCAACCCTTTGATTTCCAAAACTTGTTAGGAGTTCAAGATCCAACCAATGATTTAGTTTTTAGTAATATTGAGGTAGGAATGATTAAAGATTTCTTCGCAGAAACTACACTTTTTCCTCAACAAAAAGCTACAAAATCTGCTATCGTCAAGCAACAAAAATTGTTGTCGAATTATTGTAGTCACTTTGCTTGTCATGGAGAATTTAATGTAGAAGAGCCTCTAAAATCTGCTTTAATTTTAGTGAATCATGAACGATTAACCCTTAATGATATTTTTGAACTCAATCTTAGTCAATGTTCCTTAGTAACCCTTTCTGCTTGTGAAACTGGAATCACAGATGCAACCAGTATTAGTGATGAATATATTGGTTTAACAAGCGGTTTTTTATCTGCAGGAATCCCGAATGTAGTTAGTTCACTTTGGAAAGTTAATGATCTTTCTACAACTTTACTAATGAACAAATTATATGAAAACTTGAAATTATCACCTTTATTAAAATCTGGGAGAATATCTTGTGCGTTAAATCAAACCCAAACATGGCTAAAAAATATGACAGTAGAGCAATTTGAACAAGAAATAATTAAATTCAAACCTTACATTGATCAATTGAGAAAAGGACAAAGGATAATAGTTACAGAAAACATCAGAAAAACAAAGGAACGTCAACCTTATCCTTTCGCTTCTCCTTATTATTGGGCTGGTTTTATCGCTGTTGGTTTCTAATCTAATCTGAGTTTGATATAAGGAGATTTCTAAGCAACTTGCTCAACTCGGCAGTCTTAAACCCTTGTTGTCTGATTTAAAAAATCATAACTCCGAGCTTATGTTAATCCATTGGCACAGAAGATTCACAAAACTTTTTGATTCCTACTTTAAAAGCATATATAGCAACCACTGTAGCAACCCCTGGAGGAATGGCTGCACTAACCACCAGTGGTTCAATTAAAACACCAATTAAACCGGCCGCTAAATCGTTGCGAAACTCCTCTTGACACAAAATTTTACGACCACGAACTAACCAATCTTGAAAACCTCTTTCAGAATCATCCCTCGTTTCTCTAATTGCTATTAGTTGCATAGCATCTTCTAAATACCCGTCACATTCCTTAATGGTATTTAGGGCTTTTATGGCCTCTGGATAGGTGCTTAGTCGAGAAGAAAGTGCTTCGATTTCTTTATTACTGATTACTATCATATTTATAGATTTCCATAATGAGTAATATCTGTAAACATTATAGGACTTAGATATCTCGGTTGACAAACTGATCATAGTTTTTAAATTTTGACTAACATTTATAGGTTATTCGCTTTGTTGCCTTCTAAATCTCATGGAGAATCCATCGAGTTATGACTTGTTGAAAATTCCTATTTTCTGATAATCAGAATAAACAGAACTATGTTAAAATGTTAATAAATTATCAATAAAATTACCATGAATCAATCGGGATCTCCTGCTCAATTTTTAACCCCTGAAGAATCTGCTGATGTGGATAAAGCATTATTAACCGCTCCTGAGAAATTCCTAACCCGTTTAACCATTTCTTCTCTAAGGTTATTAACGATAATTGCTCAAGATTATGACGTTTCAATAGAAAAACTTAGCCATCAACAAGTGATTGATTGGTTTGAAAAAGATGGAAAAATAAGACGAGAAAAAGGAGCAGATGCTGCTGTATTGAAATGGTAACTGGATAAATTCATCATCTTTAAGTAAGTAATGGTGATAATACTGAAAGACCTCTAAAAAAATCAACTGAAACTTACATATTATCCCTGATTTTCATTAAAAAATATCATGTTTTCATAAAAAATTTTGCGAGAGTTACTAGAAATCTTTTTACAGGGTAGAATAAATCATGAATCCTTCTGGAAAAAAATTCAATGAATGAAATAGTTGCGAAAACTTCAGAAGAAACAACACTAAGCTTGCAAAATACTAAAGAATCCCAGGATAGTTTGTCAGAAACTATAAAAACCTTGGGACTTAATCAAATTCAAAGACATTTGTTTCTTTGTGCGGATCAAACTAAACCAAAATGTTGCTCTAAAGCAGTCAGTCTAGAAGCTTGGGACTATCTCAAACGTCGTCTCAAAGAACTACGACTTGATCAAACCACCGAAACCCAACCCAATTGTATCTTTCGCACCAAAGCTAATTGTTTAAGAGTTTGCATGGCAGGACCTATTTTGCTCGTCTATCCTGATGGAGTCTGGTATCGCCAAGCAACTCCTCATGTCATTGAACGCATTATTCAAGAACATCTTATTGGTAATCAAATTGTTGAGGACTATGCTTTTTGTACTAATCCCTTACCTCAAACATTTGTGCCCACCTCTGAGTCAGAAACCCTAGATGAGACATCTAATGGAGACCTTGACCATGAGATAATAGAGCAGAAGATGGAATAAACCGTCTCTTAAAACGGTCAGAAAAGGTTAAGATTGATTTAAAGTAGTCTTAATTATCTCCATGACTTCTAAATAGAATCCTTATCAAAATTTAACACAGAAAACAGATGCCACCCTCAAAAGATAACTCCCAAAAAGATAATAAGCACCTATTATTAGTTGATGATGATCCCAACCTAGTTTTGCTGGTTAAAGATTATCTTGAGTTTCAAGGTTATGATGTTACCACCGCAGAAAATGGCAAAGAAGCCCTCCAAATCTTAAGCAAACAGATTCCTGATATGATTATCTGTGATGTCATGATGCCAGAAATGGATGGTTATGCTCTGATCGAAAAAGTACGTCAAGATGCTCGTACCAGTTGGGTTCCTGTTATGTTCCTTTCTGCCAAAGGACAAAGTCAGGATAGGGTAAAAGGACTTAACACAGGGGCAGATGTCTATATGGTAAAGCCTTTTGAGCCTGAAGAGTTGGTGGCTCAAGTGGAATCATCTCTTAAACAAGCTAGTCGTTTGATGCGCCACAAAACCAATATTTCCCTAGATGAGAGTACCCGTATTCAGGTTCCCAGTAATGTAGAACTAACCCCAACCGAAACAAAAGTAGTGCAGTTAGTTGCTCAAGGACTTTCTAATAAAGATGTGGCTAGCAAATTAAGTGTAAGTCAGAGAACCATTGAAAGTCATGTTTCTAATATGCTCAATAAAACCAATCTTCATAACCGAACTGAGTTAGCCCGTTGGGCGATTGAAAATAGCATCGCTTAGGGGTGAAGGTTTATGTTATCGAAAAATAATGGGTCTAAAACCCCGCCCTTCAGGGCGTAATTGTGTTAGAATTGGAGTGTAGCAATTTTCAGCTACCTACTGGGAGTCCCCCAGAAAGTGACGACTAACCCTGAATCGGCAGGGTGTCTGGAAACAGATGGATGTATGACCTAGTAAGGTAAGTAC
>JASJEA010000099.1 GCA_030064935.1 Crocosphaera sp.
CTTTTGATTTGATGACTTTTAGGGAGATTAGCACGATTAATATTGAAGATGATTTAGGGAATAAAAAAACAATTAACTGTAATGAAAGATATTACACTCCATCTGAAATAACATGGCTATTAAAAAGTCTAAATTTCGCTGAAGTTGATATTTTTGCTTCAAAACTTGGTGCTTTTAGTAGAAATGATCAATTATCAAAGGAAGATTATGAAATGTTAGTTATAGCTACCAAATAATTATCTACTTATCCTAAATGTCAAGTTTTCAAGACATTTTAAGATAACTTAACCAAAATCTTAATTTTTTCTTTAGATGTATGCCAAAGAGTGCTACAAAAACCGGTACGGTATACCCCTTGCAAAACAATCAAAAATCTGTTATTTTAAATATTGCATGGTAAGCTGGGCACTTTTTACGCATATATAACCCACATTTAGAAAATTTTTAGAGATAAGTCAAAACTTATCTCTAAAAGATAGGCTATGCGAGAAACTTGTTCATCACTTCAGGATTATCGCTCCAAACCGCAGCAATATTGATAGTGCCACTGAGGAAATTTTGACGACAAGCACGACGTTGAATTTTACCGCTTGCTGTTTTTAATACTGTTCCTGACTTAGCTAAAACGATAGCATAGGTTTGGATTTCATGTTCTTCAGCAATTTCTTGGCGAATATCTCCCAATAGTTCTTCAAAAGCCAACTCTCCGCTACGTCTTTCCAACTCTTGAACGATAACTAACTGTTCTTCTCCTTCAACTTCCACAGAAAAAGCGGCCCCATAGTCAGAGCGAAAAACAGGATTAAGATGTTGCACTGTCCACTCAATATCTTGAGGATAATGATTAGTTCCTCGAATAATAATTAAATCCTTCATCCGCCCCGAAATATAGAGTTCTCCATCTTTGAAGAAGCCCAAATCTCCCGTTCTCAAAAACGGACCTTCTCCTGTATCCTTGATATAAGCTTGAAAAGTCTCTTCTGTAGCATCTTTACGCTGCCAATACCCCTGGGCCATACTAGGATCTGAGACCCAAATTTCTCCCACTTCATCCTCGGCACAACGAGTTAAAGTATCCGGGTTAACGATCGCCACCTTAGTTTCACACACCAACCGGCCACAACTGGCCATAATGCGAGTCCCCTTTTCCTGCTCAGGGTTAGCCTCAACGATTTTGTCTTGTTCCAAAGCCGACGTATCTAAACAAGCAAAAACGGGATGAGTCCCTTTCGGTTTATTGGAGACTAATAAAGTATATTCTGCCAAACCATAAGCAGGGGCAAAGGTTTCCCACTTAAACCCGCAAGCAGAGAAGGTTTCCACAAACTGCATCATAACTCTGGGGTTAATAGGCTCAGCCGCATTGCCAGCCGCTTGCCAACTGCTTAAGTCCAGTTGAGGGATATCTTTCCCTTTCACCCGACGAACACAGAGATCATAAGCAAAGTTCGGTGCTTGAGAATGAGTGACTTGGTACTTAGTAATGTTACGTAACCATTGAATCGGTCGTTTAATGAACGAAAAAGGAGACATCAAATAACAAGGAGTTCCATTGTAGAGAGGAACCATCATCCCTTCCACTAAACCATAGTCATGAAAATAAGGCATCCAGGTATGAGTAACACTATTCTCATCGTAGCCACAGGCCCGCTTTAAATAAGCTGCATGGTGGATTAAATTAAAGTGGGATAACATAACCCCTTTAGGGGTAGAAGTGGAACCAGAGGTATATTGTAAGTAAGCTAACTCATCCTTATCTACTTGAGGATCTTCCCAGGTTTCCGACAATGATACATCAACCGTTGCGCTATCTATCCACTTCATTTGCTCAAACTCAGGAAACTCGTCTTTTACCTCTTCTACTAGGGATAAAATAGCTTCTGTAGTCAGAGCAAAAGTTGCCTTAGCATCTTGAACAATCGCCCTTAGACGAGGTAGAGTTCTTTTTAGTCTTCCTGACTCTGGTGGGGGAACGGGAATCGCAATAACTCCAGCGTATAAGCAACCACAGAAAGCAGCAATCACCTCCAATCCTTGAGGGTATAACAATAATGCCCTTTCTCCGCGCGCTTGGTATTTTTGTAACAAACTGGCGATCGCCTTAGCCTGTTGATCTAACTCTGCATAGGTTAAAGGTGGGGTTTCTCTTTTCCCATCTATGAGGAAGGTGTAAGCGTGACTGTTGGGGGTTTGTTCTGCCCGTAAACGTAATAATTCTACTAAGGTTGTTGGAGTGGTTAAAGATGTTTCTAAGCTTTGAGTCATAGGGATAGATGAGATGTTAAGAAATCAAACATAGATAGATATAGCAGTTAAAGCACGTTTGAGGAAAGCTGAGACCTTTGAAACCTACTGAAAGAGTTGTTTTTTCTTCTGTCTCGTACTATAAAAGCAACAAACTGTCTCAATTTTAAAGGAAATCTTCACAATGGCAATAGATAATCAAACCCTAAAATTGGGGTTAAATGATTTTTTGTAGAGGAGATCGCAATTTTGTGAGCAATCTGGGTAAATTATCCAAAGCTAAAGCTAAACAGAAATATAACTGACAGCCACAGAAAACATCTCAATTTGCTCTTCAACCCCTTTTAATTCTAACGGTTCAATGGGCGTTATTTCCTCAAGGTTTAAATATTGAGCAACCGTTGCCGATACTAAAATCATGCCACTCTCTGCCACTTCTTGTAACCTAGCGGCAATATTAACCGTTGAGCCGATGGCTGTATAATCAGAACGTTGTCCTCCACCAAACATCCCCACTACCGCAATTCCTTGATGAATCCCACAACGAAACTGTATGGGTTCCTCAACTAATCCCTGAGACTGCCATTGCTCATTTAAACTATCTAACTGCTCATACATTTCCCTCGCAACAGCGATCGCCTGCTCAACTTGCTCTTTTGGTTGTAAGTCTTCTGGTGCGCCAAATAAGGCCACCACAGCATCCCCAATAAACTTATCGACTGTTCCCTCATGATGAAATACCACGGCTGTCATTGCTTCTAAATACTCATTGAGCAGAGTTGCCACCCCTTGAGTTCCCAAATGACTCGCTAAGGGGGTATAACCCACCAAGTCTGTAAATAAAATAGTCACCAGGCGAGGTTCCGGGGTTAAATCAAGACTTAACTCTCCTGTGGCTACCTTATTGACCATTGATGCGGGTAAAAACCGCTTTAAGACCGATTCTGTGAGGTACTGATTCAGTTTTTTTACCTCTTGTTCACTTTTTCGTAACTGTTCGGCCTGTTGTTTGGTTTTCTCATAAAGTCTGGCTTGTTGAACGGCGATCGCTGCTTGAGAAGCAACTGCTTGAGCGAGTTCTATTTCTGTGCTTAACCAGTGACGGGGGCAAACTGTTTGTCGTAGGGAAATACTGCCAATAATCTCTTCATCTACTAATAATGGCACAATTAATAAAGCTTGGGCTGTTTCTCGTAAAGGTAAATCAAACTGAGTCATCTCAGGATGATGATCCATATCTTCTAAAACAACTGGTTTTTGGCTATGTAAGAGTTCTTGTAAAACGGGGTTTAAGGCAATGGGAACCACCGACTGAGGTAAGGGGTTAATATTACCTTTATTGTGATCATAAAGTCCTACACATTGCACGAATTTATCGTTTTTTGTCCATAAAGAAAGGGCGCAACCATCTACGTTTAACCCTTTACCGAGTTCTTGAGTAATGGCTGTAAAAATGAGTTGAGGATCAAGACTAGAACGGATAGTATTTGTAATGCGATTAATTAAGGCTTCTCGTCGTGCCAAAGCCCTAACTTTTTCATAAGCTTTGGCTTGAGAAATGGCTGAACTAATTTGTTCAGTAACCATTTTTGTAATGGCAATTTCTTCTTTTTGCCAATCATAAAAAGAACAACAATGATACAATCCCAATACAGCAATAAATTGTTTTTCTAAACTCAAAGGTATCAACAATGAAGCCCCAATTTTTGCTATTTTATAAGCTTCTTTTCTTTCTTTTTGGATTATATTAGTTACTTCAAATAAAGGGGGAAAATGATTAAGACAATTAATGGTTTCTATCTCGTTAATCGGTATAATTGTTTCTTCTAAAATTTCTATACTAATTTTACTTTTATGATTGATGCTATTATATAAAACACTTTTTTTAATCAAACAATCCGAACTAAATGGACGAAGAAGACAATAATCCACATTTAACAATTGTCCTAACTGAGAAATAATTTTTTGTAAAGCGACTTCCAAAGAACTAGAATCAAGAGCTTTCATTCATTTTGAGTAGCTGGCTGAAAAAGAGCAAAAACCGAAGTATAACCATGTAAAAACGTTTGATTTCCCACAGGGCCAATTTCTCCATTGCAGAAAAATCCCCCCAAGTTAACCCCAGGGAAATAGTTAGCAAATAACTGAGAATCAAAATTAGGTTTTTGGTATAATGTTTCTCCCCTTCCTAAACAAGAAAACATCAAAGCCCCTTTAACAGAACCTGATGAATTAAAATTTTTTAAAAGGGTTTGTAAGTCATCAGCCGAAGTTTGAGCGTCCCTTAAATGAAACTGTAACCGTTGGCCAGGCCGTACACGATCCCCGATGGCGATCGCCCCCAGTTTAGGATCAACCCCCAACAAATTACGAATCAAAAAGTCCCCTGACTGTAAGGTTTGTTTAAACTCATCGCGAACCATGCCCACAAATAGAGAGTGTTGGGCTAATTGGCGATCGCTACCCCCCAACGTTTCCATTAAGGCCCGTAACCATTCCAAAGGCGATCGAGTTTGTCCGTTTTGAGCGAGTTCTAAAATCACATTCCGTTCTCCTCGAACCACCTGATAAGGTTCCCCAATGGGGCGACAGCCCTGGGCAACAATGGTTTTGATTGCAATATCACCACTTAAGGCCAATCCAACTGTTCCCTGATTGTATAGTCCTGATTGGGGGTTCCCGGTTTGATGATAAAATAAACTGCCAGAAGCCCCCATCATACTACTACTATTTAAGCCTCCAACTTTCACCGACTGGGGATAAGCAAAATCTAACCCGGCCAATAAATCGTTGATACGGGTGGAAAAAGCATCCGATAGGAGAATAAAATGGGGCTGCGATTGGGGAGATACTCCCACCAGCCCTTGCCAAGTCTCAGGAGAACTATCCAAGTCCGGTAAACTTTCTGGACTCAACAAAAAAGGATTAATTTCTACATTGGGCAAACAACCGACCATTAAACTCAAGGCGGGATGGTTTTCTATCTCCCGAACCTCTCTTGTTTCCCTTTGCCCAACGATACCGGCACCCCCACAACCAATTAAAATGGGCAAGGGTAGTTTATCTAAAATTAAGGGAATCACGCGGGAATAATCACTTGTATAAGCAGAAGAAATAAAAATAATGCCCAAATCGGGAGAATCAGATAAACTCTCTTCAATGGTTTGAACCACTTCTGTCACAGCAGCTTCTAGAGAAGGTCGAGTTGAGAGGGCATTAATCCACAACATTCGTTTTGCTCAGTATTATCTTACAGACTTCGGTTAAACTCGCCAGAGGGCATAGAATTGGAAGGAAAGATTTCGCTTGGCATGGTATTAAAGTTAGCATCTACAGTTAAATCCAAGCTGGCATCAATCCTTTTAATCATATCAGAGGGACTGGTTCGATAAATGGTTCTCATAAACGTACTGATATCCACCACGTTTGTTTTAGGTAAGGAAGCAAAGAAAACATCTACTTGCTCGTCCCCCCAACTTCCTGCTTGAACTTGTTTCGCTGACGGCAGTGGCACCTGAGAAAGGGGTGCACTAAACTGTACTGAAGGACCGCTAATGATGGGGATAGGACCACCAAAACGAGGCGGCTCTGACTGATTAAGTCCTGGAGTACCAACACCAGGCAGAGGGTTATTGCTGATTCCTACACCACCTCTAAATGTGGGGGTTGGAATCAGTTCTAAGTCGAGGACAGGGAGAACCCCAACTCTGACGGGATCACTTAAATCTTCGGCAGCAGTTGTTCCAAAATCGTAAATTCCTTTATAAATGTCAGGGGCTGCCACTTGAGGTAGGATGGGGACTTCTGGTATTGAAGTATCGTCTAGTGTACGGTCTAATTCAATTTGGGTCAAAGAGGAAACAATCGACTCGAAAGAGAGACTCGATCTTCCCGAAACGGCTTCTTCGATGCCATTGGAACTAAAACCGTCTTCAGAGTTCCCTAAGATAGTTTCCGGAGAAATCAGTTGGGTGAGAAGATCGGGATCAATGAGTTTTTCAGAAGTTGAGATTCCTGAAGACGAAGGCTCATCAATAAATGGATCTCGAAAGAGACGAAGGGTTGCTGCTAATGTGGTTTGAGTTAGGGGATAAAAATAAGTAACACTAACCACTAAGCCGAGAATACTTATTCTTAAGGGGGATAATCGTCTGCTGAGAATCATACAGTTTTTATAATAGTTTAAGTATACTGTCTGTAAGTTATTGAAAATCAATATAAGTTGACGGTAAATTGAAAAACAGCCAATAAAATAGTTATTATAAGGATTAGAGGGCAAATTTTAAGGCAAAAAGAAGAAATAACTATTTTCTAACCACAATTACTTTCAGTAAATATTGACTCCTGGAGAAAACTGGTTTTAGTGTTCTCTTGAATGACTATCATTCATAACCTTATTTTACCCAAACTGACTACTTCGCAACATTTCTCAGGAAATTTTTATCTTTAACCGCTTGAGAAGGCAGAGGGAGCAGAGTAGGCAGGGGGAGCAGAGGAAGAAAGAATATTACTCTACGATAATAAGCGGATTTCTGATCCTTGAGAGCATGATTTTTATTTTCTCTCAATGCGAAACTTCTGACCGAAAAAAGGTTTTCAAGCCTCCAAATTGAGGGATTGGTAATTCTAAATTCTAAATTCTAAATTCTCATTGACTTGGTTAAAACGAGCATTTATCTGTTTTTCCCAGATCGATAACTCTTCTTGGAATTGAGGATAATGTAAATTGTTGCGCCATAAGACTAGGGCATCTTCTCCTGTATGACGATAATAACCTTTGCGTCGTCCTGCGAGTTGGAAACCAAACTTTTGATACAAGGCCAAAGCTGGTTGGTTCGATGCGCTTACTTCTAAAGTAGCACGTTCTAATTTCCGCTTGACTGCATCTTTGAGTAGGCAATACAAAAGCAATTGACCAAAACCTTGCCCTTGATAATTCGGTTCAATCATTAACAAGGTAATGTGAGCCTCTTCTAAAATTTCCCAAAAACAACCACAGCCAAGGATAGATTGGTTGGAATCAAGGGACAAGACCAAAAAATGACTATTGGGACTTTCTAATTCCCTTTTATAGCTATCAAAGCTCCATAAACCGCCCAAACAACAATTATCTAGGGCTACCAATTCCTCAATTTGCTCTAATCGAGGAGGATAAACTTTGACGGTGAAATAGGACATTCTCAAGAATAAGACGTTGACGAAATCTTAACAACTATGAATTATAAAGACTTAGACTCATCAATTTACACTTCAAATAGGCCTTCAATTTTAACAATGACTTAAAACTCTGGGCTTGAAGGTATTGGGTATAAGGGCTATCCCTTGCTATCATAGATAGCCATATCGTGTGAGGAGTTCCATCAATGAAAACCCTACTGGATGTTACGAAAACCCTACTATTGATCAATGGAGTGATTGTCCTACCCTCTCTGTTGTTGTTTAAGTCAATGTACCAACAACAAATGTTCCCAAAGACTGAAGTCGCTCAGGGCAATGACTCAGCCTGGGAATTCCATCGTAATCTCAACGATGAAACCCCTAACTATCAGCAAGAACTAGAAAAGACAAAACAACAACTTGAACAGTTCAAAACTGAAACCCATTCTCAAATTAGTGCGCTGCAAACAGCCCTAAAAAATTCTCAGCCTCAAAACCCTGTTAATGTAACTGTTGCTCCGATTTCATCCCCTAACCAACCGACTGTGGAAACAGTTGCTGTTTCCCAACCCATAAAACTGACTCAGGCCCCAAAACCATCTATCAAAAAACCAATCCTTGCTAAAAAGGTCAACAGAGCTTCGTCTCCAAAACCTTCACCCATTACAAATTTCCAAAAAGCTGAACCCGTGGCTCCGCCTCAAGAGGCTATTGTACCTAAAAAGACAGAGGTTAAGGAATCTTCCCCCTTGCCTCAACCTTCTCAGTCTCAAAATGAGAAAAACACTGTTTATCCCGAAGGGTACATTTCCAGTAATCACCTTCCAGCAATTAAGCGCAATGCCTCAAATTCCAATCCTGCTTCTGATGATCATGCTCTTGAAGAGAATAAATCTATTAAGTTAGCTACTCTCCTTCATGAAGGCTTGGTTGTCGCTGATAACAAAAATCACATTAATCCTGGCACAGCGAACTACAAAAAAGTCAGAAAAGCAATTGACACCCTAAACAATGGTCAATCTCAAACATTAGAGGAGGCCGCTAAGTCTTCCGGCATTGAGTCAAAAGTGTTGGTACAGGTGAAAAAATGGGGCGAAAATTACGATCAATCTCGACAATTGGCTCATGAGATCCAAGTTGGGTTAACTGTAGCTGATAAAGAAAATCAACTCACCTATGGCACCAGTAACTACAAAAAAGTGCAAACCGCTATTGTTTCACTGCGAAACGGAACCAGCAAAAACCTAGAAGACGCTGCCCGTCTTTCTGGTATTGATTTGTCAGTGTTGACACAATTGGCTAAATGGGGAAAAAACCGTCCTGGAAGTTATCAGATTGCCTCTAATTAAGGACAATTTAGGCTCGCTCAATTGTTGATCACATTGATATAATTAATTCCATTTCTATTCACCTAGCTTAGTCGATCAGCATCATGAAAATCTTACTTGTAGAAGACGATGAAAACATTGTTATCCCAGTTGAAGAGGATCTCGACGAACGCAATTATGTGGTCGAGATAGCCTATGATGGTAAAACGGCTTGGGAACTCCTGGATGTTTTCAATTATGACTTAATTTTGTTGGATGTCATGTTGCCTAAGATCGATGGAATTTCTTTGTGTAAACAATTGCGCGCTAGCGGCTGTAAAACGCCAATTTTGATGTTAACTGCTAGGGATACGGTGACGGATAGGGTTAAAGGACTTGATGCAGGTGCCGATGATTATTTGGTCAAGCCTTTTGACCTAGAAGAACTTTCAGCAAGAATACGAGCGTTATTGCGTCGAGGAGAGACTGTTTTGCCCCCAAATTTGACCTGGGGTGATCTTCGCCTTGATCCCAATACCTGTGAAGTCTTCTACAAAAATAAAGGATTGAATCTCAGTCCAAAAGAGTTTCGTTTGTTAGAATTTTTCCTGCGCAATCCCCGACAAACTTTTACTCGCTCTCAACTTTTGGATCGTCTCTGGTCAATGGAGCAAATTCCTGAAGAAGCAACGGTTAAAGCACACATTAGTAGTTTGCGACAGAAGTTGAAAGGGGCTGGTCTAAAATCAGATGTGATTGAGACGGTTTACGGTTTAGGTTATCGCCTTCAGGAATTGGTTTCTCAACAAGAAGGTTAACTCAAATAACAATAATCAAGTAAAATTAGAGTTCCCCATTAAGTTATTGATTGTTGCCTATTGTATTAAAAATTTATAATTATCACTCTCCCTCGGCGTTAATAGCTAGTTTTTATGAGGTATTAATGATGTTTTCTAGTGTACGGTTTCGTTTATTTTTAAGATATTTCCTGATCATGGAAGCCGTATTAATTCTTTTTGGGGGAGGTATATATTACTTGTTCACTCGCCATTTGAATAATCAAGTGGATAGTAGTTTAATGACTTTGGCAGAAGCAGTTACACCTACATTTACTGAGGTTAAATATAACAAGACTTCTGTTCTTGAAAACTTGAACAATAACAGAGTTCTTAACCCAAAAACCCAATCTGTTGAATGGTTTGATAATAAGAAAAGTCTCATACAGCGTTATGGGGAGATTAGCATATCTCGGAAACCTGAACCTGGTTTATCGACCTTATATTATCAAAATTCTTCGTCATCTTTTCGCGTTCGTACAGCGACTTTTTCTATCTCGATTAATAATGAACCTAATTTAGATGGTTATGTTCGTATTACTCAATCTTTAGAAGGGTTAGAAAAGTCGAACGAGCAACTTTTCTTCATTTTATTGATAACCGCAATTGTTCCATTGACCCTAACAATGATAGGTGGTTGGTGGTTAACAGGACAAGCAGTTGAACCCATTGAAGAGGTTTTTAAACAACAACAACAATTCACTGCTGATGCCTCCCACGAACTTCGAGGGCCTTTAACTGCTATTAAAGCATCGATTGATTTAATGCGCCGTCATCCTGAAAGATTTAACCAGAAAGATATCAGAAAAATTAAAGCGATCGCCAATGCCACTGAACAGATGACGGGATTGGTGGAAGATCTCTTATTTCTAGCTCGCACTGATAAGAGAAATGTGCAGTCTGAGGATCAATATAAGCCGATTGTTATTAACAATATGTTACAGCAATTAGTTGACTTAGTAGCTGGTTTGGCAGAGGAAAAAAAGATTAGTTTATTCTATCAAGAATCTCAACAAGTTGAGGTGATGGGAAATGAAGATCAGTTAAACCGTTTATTTGCTAATTTACTTTATAATGCCCTCAATTATACCCCGGCAAATGGATCAATTTTTGTTCGTCTGGTTCAACAGAATCGAGTGGTTAAAGTCGCAGTAGAAGATACTGGAATCGGTATTGCTGCTCAAGATTTGCCCCACGTGTTTGATCGTTTTTGGCGTGCAGATGAATCCCGTCACTACGTGGGAGGAACGGGGTTAGGTTTACCTATTGCTCAAGCGATCGCTTCTTGTCATCGAGGTAAAATTACTGTAGATAGTCAGGTGGGTATAGGGACTTGTTTTGAGGTATCTTTGCCTGTTTTGCTAGAAAGTAGTATCCCTCAACCTGTTTGACTTATTCAGAAAACTTTTGATTATTCAAATGAGTTATGGCAAATTCAAAAGCTTGTTCTTTACTACATATTTTCCCTTCAATGTGAGCAATTGTAATTTCCGTTAATAATTGACCCAATTGTGGACTAGGTTTAATATTTAGATGTTTTATCAAATCATGGCCAGTAACTAAGGGAGAGGGATGGGCAACTAAATTTTTGGGATCAAGATAATAATTAAGCAAGGTGAAAATTAGTTCATTATTTATACTTTTTGCCAAAGCAAATAGAGCTAAAATAGGGAAGTTTTCACCGATATCTAGAAAGAAGAAATAGAGTTTTCTTAAGGTTATTTCTGGTTTATTTTTATGGATAAATAATAAATTGGATAGGACTTTGGAAACTGATTTAATATCATCCCTAGCATATTTTAAGGTAATTAATTCTTGTTTAGCTTCTTCGGGAAGATTAGAAACTAAACACAGTAATTTGGCTCTTTTTATCACTAGACTATTATAGTGTCTATCGTAGAGTAAATCATAAAGATTATTTTTTTCGAGATTATTTTTAAAATAGATTAACTGCTCATCAATTTTTTGTAGAAGAGCTAACTTTTTTTGATTGACATGAGGAAAAAAATAGTTGATTAGCCCATCTTTTTCCATATCCATCAACCCCTTAGTTCCTCTTTCATGAGTTAATAAATAGTTAAATTCGGTTTGTACTCTTTCGGCTGCAACTTGAGTAATTAAAGGAGATAAGTGACGAATTGTTTGTCGTGTTTCTGGTTCGATGGTAAAATCTAATTGACTAGATTGACGATAGGCTCTTAATAATCTTAAAGGATCATCTTGTAAATTTTCAAACCTAATCATTCTGATGGTTTTTGTTGCTAAATCATCTAAACCCTTTAAAGGATCAATGATTTTTTGCTCATAAAAATTATAGGCGATCGCATTAATCGTAAAGTCTCTTCTTCTTAAATCTTCTTCTAAACTATTTCCCTCTTGTTGGGCAAAATCAACGGTTCCTTGCTTAAACACGACTCTAGCAATTTTTCTATTTTCATCTAAAACAACAAAACCAGCTTTATATTGTTTGGCAATTTTCCTGGCGATTTCGATAGCTAATTCTGGTATAACGAAGTCTAAATCAAGATATTCTCTTTCAATGTTTAAAAGAGTATCCCTTACTGCTCCTCCTACTAAATAAGCAGTAGGAGGTAATAAGTTTAAATCAAAGGGTAAACGATTTGTTGATAAATTAAGCAATATTTTCTCTATCCTCGGTAAAATAAATATTTAAAAAATAGTCAAGTTTCAGTTTCTTACGTTAAATTAATAGGTAACGTGGAGAAAGGAGAAACATATGTGTATTTGTATCAACTGTCACTATGTTGATAAGTGTCAAACTTATTATGCCGTTGAAGAACAACACCAACAACCTCATCTAAACGATAATCCTACCTTTGAACCCATCGAACCTACTATCAATGTTAACATTCGTCCCAAAGAGGATTATATTGAAATGGAGTGGGATGTGGTTGGTTGTGAAAGCTTTTTAGAAGAAACAGGTAAATGGGTCAAATTACGTCCGGGTGAACCCGTTCCTGCTTAAATTTAACAATTTCAAGGCTAGGGTTGGCATTGCCCAACCCTAGCCATTATCTCAGATTTTGATGTTGAACCTTAGCCTTCGGTTTTAGGTTGAAACTGCAAAGAAACACCATTCATACAATAGCGTTGTCCAGTTGGTTTAGGTCCATCGCTAAACACATGGCCTAAATGACCACCACAACGGCTACAATGTACCTCAATTCTTGTCATAAACAAAGACCGATCAACTGAGGTTTCAATCGCTCCTTCAATGGGCTGATAAAAGCTTGGCCAACCAGTTCCACTATTATATTTAGTATCAGAAGTAAATAATGGTTGTCCACAACCAGCACATTCATAAATCCCTTCACCATACTGTTTATCTAAGGGACTGGTTCCCGCTCTTTCTGTACCGTGTTTGCGCAAAACATTGAACTGTTCTGGGGTTAAAGTTTCTTTCCATTCCTGTTCTGTTTTGCTAACTTCAAATTGTTTATCTGAGGTTTTCATAGGTGTTTTGTTCCTGATTTATTATGGGGTCTAAACTTTTTTGTTAGAGGGTTTAATAACATTAAAACCCTACATCAATAACTATTCTATATCAATGGTTGTCGGTGAACCTCCTTCTGAGGGTTTAGAACCCAGGGGTTTTCTGTAGTCCATATAGAGGCGATCGCGCCAGAGGAAAAAGCTATCATAAGTGGTATTATCGGCTAATCCAGGAATTCCCTTTCCTTTCAGGGGTTCGGGAATGTCTAAGTAGTCACCTCCAGGTTGTTTTAAAATAATACTTAATCCAGCAACGGCCAAATCCGCTAAGGTTATTTCATCCCCTACTAAATAAGGTTGATGTTCCAAAATAAGGCTGAGGGCTTCTAAATCTTGTTTTAGGGCTTTATTGGCTTCTTTAACTGCATCTGAACCAAAGCCAACCCCTGTTCCTAACGCACTTAATAAATCACCCGGAACCGCTCCTACAATGTTTTTGAAGAAATCGGGCACTTCTTTTGGTAAGACAGAAGTACGAAAGTTAGGGTTTTGGTTTAATGCCCCAACTAAGGCAATTCTACCTTTGAATCCTATGGATTCATCTGCCCATTCTTCTATCAATAAACATTGTCCTCTTTTGAGGGGATCAGTAGGGATAATTGGTTTTTCTGGATACTTTCTATCTAAATAAAAGGCAATTTCAGTTGAGTCTGCAACGATGGTTTCTCCATCTTTTAACACAGGAACTTGTCGCTGTCCTGAGAGTTTATATAACTCTAGTTGACCCACTCCTGGGGTTACTTCTATTTTGCGATATTCCAATCCTTTATAGTCAAGAATTAAACGAACCTTCTCGGAGTATTGAGAAACTTCAAATTGATACAACTCTAACATCAGGTTTTTCTCCCCAACCTCAATGATTATCTTTGTATACTGTAACGTTTTTTTAAAATTTTGTCATAAATTAAACTATTTTGATAATAGTAAGGCTAACCGAGAAAATATTGTTTTTGAACAAGGGAAAAGTTGTTATAATCAAAAAGGTAGGTTGAATTATTGTTAATTATTTTGATAAATTTCCAAAAATAGTTGGAGGTTTAAAAAATGAAAACAGAGCGCTCGCAAACTCGCATCGTTATTATGGGAGCCGCAGGTAGAGACTTTGATAATTTTAACCAAGTTTATCGCCATAATTCAAATGTAGAGGTGGTTGCTTTTACGGCTGGCCAAATATCAGGGATAGCTAATCATCTCTATCCTGCGTCTCTAGCGGGTTATCTCTACCCTAAAGGTATTGCCATTGTAGACGAAAAAGAATGGATCATCTCTGTAAAGACAAAGGTATCGATCAAGTGGTGTTTGCCTACAGTGATTTTACACTTTTAGCTTAAATACGATGGGCTAATATTCACCCTCATAGAGATCCTTAAAGTTTTAAGGACAGTAATCGCCAACCAATTACACCAATAATTATTCTAAATTATACAGAACGCATTATGCCTACTAACAGCAATCAATTTCCTACCAACCTCACTTTTCTCGGACGTTGCTACGATATTTTGGAACTCGATCCTCTTGATACCGCTAGAACAGCAAAAACTGAGTATGTGTTTGATTTCAATATTGAAGCATCTCAAACTATTCCAGGTGAACATGGAAGAGTAATACCATTAGGAACTAACTTTTCGCCGGGGGAATCAGGAGGGATTGAGAGTGAAACGGAGATCATCTTTACTGTTTGGGATCTTCAGAAAATGCTCGGCAGCACCCTCAAAATTGGCTCAACATTATTGAGTTTAGTTACTAAGATCCTCCCTTTTAGTCTTAGCGCAAATTATAAGAAATTTAAGCGCGAACTAACTGAAGAGAAGCAAATCTATACAGTTACCAAAGGAGAATTGATCGACTTTAACTTAGAGTTAGACTTAGGTTCTAGTCATTTGAGTTTGAGAGAGACATTACATAATGCCGTAATAGCTCTTCCCAGAGATGAACCTTCAGACAGCTATCAGTTATTTATTAACAAATGGGGAACGCATTTTGCCCAATTAGTAAGGTTTGGAGGTTTAGCTTATCAAACCATTCATTTAGATGCTTCACGGTATCAAAAACTATTAGAGCAAGGAATTGATATTTCAGCTCAAGCTAGTGGTATTTTTCAACTGAACTTCGATATGTCCACTAATATTTCCTTAGACAAATCTCTGATTCAACGAAGTGAACAAATTCGATTTTTAGGCGGAACCCCCAGTAATAATTTAGAGGAATGGTTTAAGAGCATTCGTCAAGATCCTGCTTCAGTAGAGATGTCATTACTCCCTCTGTATGAATTATTTACGCCCCAATTTTTCCCTAATGATTCTGCGATCGCTCAAAAACAAGAATTGATGAAACAGGCCGTTATCAACTATCTTGAACGTGAATCAGACAAACCTAAATGGGAAATTTGGGAAAGTCCTGTTTTTGGGGGCAATGGCGGGTCTCATTTTTCTGATGCTAATCAGATTACTGAGCAGACAAAAGTAACATCGGTTAAAGTTCGTATGGGTGTTTTCGTCGATCAAATTAGCATTACCCTCAATTCAGGGGACTCATTAAAACACGGCGGGGATGGAGGAGATGAAAAAATATTAACCCTGGCAACGGATGAATACATTAGTTCAGTTACCGTAACTGTAATTAACACATCTTTCTTCGATCAACCTGTTGGATTTAGTGGTCGTTTTCTCTCATCTATTGAGATTAAAACTAACAAAAACAATTCTTTATTAGCAGGACAACCCGACGACCTTTCTCAAATCGTCATCAAGGCTCCTGAACAACATCAAATAGTTGGCTTTCATGGTCGTGCAGGCAGTTTTCTTGATCAACTTGGTGTAGTGGCTATTCCACTATAGATGAATACTTCTAAGTTAACCCTTATCCAAGTTACACCCTCGTTCTTAACGACGTATTTTATTAACCTGAGTTCGATATAAGAGAATCGGCTAGAATTTAGTCACTGAGAGGATTACAGGCATTTTCGGTTATTTAGAAGTTCTCAATTACTGTTG
>JASJEA010000092.1 GCA_030064935.1 Crocosphaera sp.
GGATAGTTATTATCATTGGCGACTAAGATGGTTTCTTCATCAAGAATCAAAACATCTTCGATAGTGATGAAGGGGAAGGTAAAGAGAGTCTCACCATCATTATTGAGGTCATTAGGATCGGCAATGTTTAACAAATCCACTAATTCCATCTTCTCAACGAAACCATTTTCATCCACTTCAGAGATATCTACCTTAAACAGTTTCTTGAATACTGCTGCTTCTCCTTCGTTTCCATCCCTTTCAATGACGATAAACTCGTTGTCATTAATGGGAGTCATATCTCCGATGGCATGGTTGGGATCGTCTAACCCATAGAAGCCCACTAATTCATTGCTGAAACTCGCTGAGGCCACATCAAACTCATAAATCCGTAAAGCATTGTCAGGATCACCGACAACACTGCCTTCTAAGAGGGGATACAGAGTCATGCGATCGGGACTATAACCCAAGCCTTCATAACCGCGAGAACGGGCTAAATTGGCTTCTGCTTCACCAGCTAACACAGCAGGGTTATCAGGGGAGCGAACTTCCGTGGCCGCTAATTGATCCCGTACCATCGCACCAGTTCCGGGGAAGTCGGTAAAGAAGCCATCTACTCCCAATTCAATGAACTGCTCAATTTCGTCTTCAGGAGTTTGGGGTGTGCCATCTGGGTTTAAGGTTAAGAAGTTTTCTTCGTTGCGATGGGTGTAAGGATGAATTTGCATCCCGGCATCATGAGCCCATTCGATATAGGGACGAATTTCTCCGGTGAGTTGAGTGGTAATTTGAGCAATACCGTCTCCATCACCATCAACGGGCTCATCGATAGATTCTCTGAGAAGAAAACTATTTTTCCAAGGGCCGACACCCTCTGCATAAGCTTCGCCGATATAGTTGAAAATTTCGGCTGTGGCTAAGTCAAGATAGGTGGTATCGGGAATGTCGTCTCCTGTGACATCTTGCCCAAAATCAGGCACAAGATTAACCAATCCTCCGTAGGTTTCTAAAGCGTCAGCCTCACTAAAGTCATCCTGAGAGAAGTTATAAACGATGTCGTAGGGAACAGAGAAACCACCACCAGCTTCGTTAATGAAGGCATCATCCGTATCCCCAAACAGTTGAACTAAGGGAATATCAACAATTTCTGAACCAAAGAAGTTAGAGAAGAAAGGCAGAATCTCATTTTGTAATTCAATCAGGTTGGCAAATTCAAAGGATTGAATAAAGATGCGATCGGGATCGGTGAATCCTTCTGCGACTAAAGTAGCTGCTAAGGTGACTCCTAAATTGATATCGATGGGAGTTCCATCAAGCAGGGTTCCTTCTTCCTCGAAGTAGGTAGGATGCTTGGTTTCAGGATAAATCCCGATTGTCTTGCCGGTCTGGGCTTCTACTGTTTTAACCAGTTGAATGATTTCT
The DNA here is from genome assembly GCA_030064935.1 of Crocosphaera sp. Classification (GTDB taxonomy): domain Bacteria; phylum Cyanobacteriota; class Cyanobacteriia; order Cyanobacteriales; family Microcystaceae; genus Crocosphaera. The sequence goes on from JASJEA010000092.1 coordinate 1,402, forward strand.
GCAAGGGTAGGAATTTCAAACTGATCGTTAAACTGAGTATTATCAGGACGAATACCAGGAATCCGCTCACGGGCCCGTAATTCTTTGATTTCAGCTAAGGTAAAGTCTTCGGAAAACCAACCTCCAATCAGAGCACCATCAATGCTTTTCACCGTCAGGCGATTGCTAAATTGCTCAAAGGTAGCAACGTTGGTGGTTTCTGAGGTGATAATGGGATTACCATCAGCATCAAAAACGATTTCTCCGTTTTCGTCTAATTGAACCTCTGCTAAAGCATTTTCGTGACGAGCAATTAAGACACCATCTCTAGTTGCTACTAAGTCGGGTTCAATGAAGTCAGCCCCCTGTTCAATAGCTAATTCATAAGCTTCTAGGGTATGTTCAGGACGTAAACCACTAGCACCCCTGTGAGCGATAACTAGAGGGGTTTGACCGTTTAAGCTCTCAAATTCAGGAAAATTGGGGGTGGCAATGGGGGCACTGAGTAATTCCCCATCTAGGCTAAATTCCAACAGATAAGGACCAAATTCTTCCCCGATCCAAATACGCTCTTCTGTGACTACAATTGATTCAACGTCAAAGTCACCACCGGTTAATAATCTGTCGCTGGTACCTTCTTGAACAATCTCAAAAGGAATTAAATCATTGGGATCAGAGAGTTGGATAAAGTCGAGAACTTCTGCTTCCCCGCTTCCACCTTCTGCGGTTTGGAAGTTGGGGTCAACTTTAAAGATTCTCAGCAGATAGTCTTCACTATTTTGCCGATTACCAAAACCATTATCAGACAAAAACCAAAAGTTACCGTCTTCTGCAAACTGCACCCCACTAAACCCTTGTACTGGTTGTTCGGCGAAGGGAGTTGCACGGTTATCGGAACTAATAAAGTTACCGGAACCCCCAGGCAATCCAGGTTCAAAAGTATCCGCCGGTAAAGAAGAAAATCCCACTAATTCGGGAGCTTCGGGAGAAAAACCAAACAATGTTTGGTACATAATCCGATACATATCGGTGTTATCTGCGGTAGCTCCTAAGAGCTCGGAGTTTAACCCATAAGCTTTGGAGACAATACTGCCAGCGACATCACTGGTACTGACATAGCTGACGCCAAATTCAAAAATGTCTCCATCGGCATCGGGTTGACCGGTAATAAAGGGTGCTGTATCGTTACCGGTTGTTCCATCGCGAGGTACAGAAATGGCACCATCTCTCGTCGCTTGATAACCTACTGTGCCTACGGTATCGCCATTCACATCATCCACTTCTAAACCGCCGGCATCACTATCAGCCGCCGTCAGAATTAAGGTATTGGGATTGACGTTATTGACAAAGTCTTGAGCCACCCCAATAGCAGCGTCAGCCCGTAAAGTCGCTTCAATGCCCCCTGCACCGTTATTATTGTTGGGGAAATTATCGGAACCTTCTTCTTCTAAGACCACCATAAAGCCATCTTGAGCATTGGCAAATTTATCGAGGGCTAGGGTGGCTTCCAACATTTCAGCAACGGTGGGCGGATTTTCGTTGCCGGGTTGACCATAGAGAATTAATTCTCCATTCTCGTCAACAAAACCTTGTTCGATGAGGTTAGCTTCGTTGGTGTCGTTGTAAGTATCTTCTGCTGCAAAAATACCCAAAACTCTTTCAGTATCAGCCGATAAGTTTTGTAAATCTTCGCGAGTATAGAGGACGGTATAACCCATTGCTTCTGCTTCTTCAATCAGGTTGCGTCCATCTTCACGAATCCCTTCTTGTCCAAAAAATCCTACTGTACCAACGGGAAGATAGTGAATTTCACCTCCCCCCATAATTACATCAACGCCAGACTCGACGATATCTTCAGTAATACCGGTAACATCACTACGATTTTCTGCTTCGGCTAAGAAAACACCTGTCCCAGGTTCAGCAATAAAGCCGGAATTAATGACAGCACTGGGCTTACCCGCAGCGATCGCTTCTTCTAGAATAGTAGTCCCTTCTTGACCGGAAAGAGACGTGATGGGATTACCGTCTTCGTCTAAACCATAGCTACCGGCAAAGGGTTTGACCCCGAAAGCATGAACCACTGCCCCGGCATTGGAGGTCGATACTAGGCGATCGTCAATATGTCCTAGATAAACCCCTGCATCGGTCATATTGTCCCAATTGAGTCGGCCATCGGTGCCTTGGGAAAGAAACCGAGCGGCTGCGTAGTGGGAAGGGCTGGTGCCGTCTGGGTGAATAAAAATAACGTTCCCGGTGTCTTGGGTGGGTTCTGGTGCCGGGGCGGGATCATCGGGAATTCCTGGTGGGGGTGCTAATTCCACTTCAAATAGGGTTTCATACATTAAGCGATAGATACCGGTGTTATCGACGGTGGCTGGTAATTTGTCCGCATTCAACCCGTAGGTTTTGGAGACAACACTACCTGCTACATCGGGACCCCCAGACCAAAGTACCCCAAATTCAAAGGTATCTCCATTGGCATCGGGGGCTCCAGTTACAAACGGCTCGGTATCGTTACCTCTAACACCATCAAGGGGAATTCTGGTGTCAAAAGGAGGCTGGATTCGGGTTGTGCCAACGGTTTCTCCTGATACGTCATCTACTTCTAAACCACCCCCATCACTGTCTGCGGCGGTAATAAGTAGGGTGTTGGGGTTAATGTTATCGATATAGTCTTGCGCAACACCAATGGCAGCATCGGCCCGTAACACGGCTTCAACGGTTCCGGCTCCATTGTTATTATTACCAAAGTTGTCGGTTCCTTCTTCTTCTAAGACGACAAACATACCCCTTTCGCTATCTTGGAAAACTTCCAAAGATAGGGTTGCTTGTAACATTTCAGCAACGGTGGGGGGATTTTCGTTTCCAGGTTGGCCGTAGAGAATTAAGTCTCCATTCTCGTCCACAAACCCTTGTTCAACCAGGCGATCCTCGTTGGTGTCGTTATAAGTGTCTTCTGCTGCGAAAATACCTAAGACTCTTTCAGTATCAGCCGACAAGTTTTGTAAGTCTTCGCGGCTATAAACAACGGTGTAACCCATTGCTTCGGCTTCTTCGATCAGGTTACGTCCATCTTCGCGAATCCCTTCTTGACCAAATCGCCCTACTGTACCAACGGGAAGATAGTGAATTTCACCTCCCCCCATAATGGCATTAACTCCAGATTCGACAATTTGTAGGGTGATTTCGGTAACATCGCTACGACTCTCTGCCTCGGCTAAGAAAACACCTGTTCCTGGCTCGGCAATAAAGCCAGAGTTAATCACAGCAGTGGCTTTTCCTGCTGCGATCGCTTCTTCCATAATGGTCGTACCTTCTTGACCGGAAAGAGAAGTATAGGGGTTGCCCTCTTCATCTAAACCGTAGCTACCAGAAAAGGACTTAATACCGAAAGCATGAACTACTGCACCACCGTTGGAAGTTCCAACGACTCTATCGTCCATGTGTCCCAGATAAACTCCTGCATTGGTCATGTTGTCCCAATTGAGTCGACCATCTGGTCCAACAGAGGCAAAACGCCCTGCTGCAAAATGAGATGGGGTGGTCCCATCCGGGTGAATGAATATTACGCTATTGGCCATTGTTCCTTACTAAAGTTAGGGATAAATGACTTTTCAAAGAACGATTCGCTAGAGCATGAAAAAAAAAGTTACAAAGGCTACAAGGAGTTTGTAGTAAACTGTAACTATCAACAAATAAGGGGTTTTGCACATAGAAACCCTAGCAGCAGGAGGTGCAATATACTCCTGCGTTCTCTAAAAAGTTCGCAAATTTTATGTTTTTTATGGTTTCATCGCTAAGCATAAATACTTTAGGTTAAGACAAGAGAACAGTTGGGTTAAATTTCCGAAAAAATAGTTTTTCTTAAGATTAATTTAATAAATAAGCTTTTTGCCTGATGTTAGAATTCACAAAATTGATGTAATACAATAGAATTATGTCTATTCTCACTAATTTAAAAGCTTTATATGAAGTTGATGATGTTAAATGGTTAGAAGAAACCATACAGTTATTAAAAAATGGTCAACTGGCAGCATTAGATATAGAAAATTTAATTGAGGAATTAGAAGAGTTGGAGCGTGAAAAGAGAAATGCGGTTGTTAGTTTATTAGAACCAGTCATCCGTCATTTATTATTACTGGAATATTGGACGACAGAAAAAGAACAAAAATTGGGTCATTGGGAAGCAGAAATAATTAGTTTTCGGACTCAATTAAGAAGAAAATCAACTACAAATCTTCGTAATTGTTTAAGCGATGAGTTACCCTCAATTTATCAGGATGCCTTACTTTATGTACAACGTAAAACTTGTTTTAATGTTGATTTTCCTGAAGTCTGTTCCTATACATTAGAAGAATTATTAAATATTGATTATGGATTAACAAAAAGAGATTTTTCAATCAAGAAATGATACTTTGTTAAAAGAAAAAAGCCCGCTTCCAACGGACTTTAAACAATTCAATCAATCAAATAATTTAGACTGTCATAATATCCTTTTCCTTGGTTGCTAATAACTCATCAATTTTGCTGGTAAACCCATCCGTTACCTTTTGGACATCATCTTGTAGTCCGCGAGATTCATCTTCAGAAATATCGCTATTTTTCTCTTGCTTACGAACCTCATCAATGGCATCTCGACGGATATTTCTGATGGCAACTTTCCCTTCTTCTGCCATTTTACTAGCTAATTTGACTAATTCTTTGCGTCTTTCTTCTGTTAAAGCAGGAATATTAAGACGAATAACATTCCCATCATTATTGGGGGTTAATCCCACATCAGACATCTGGATTGCTTTTTCAATTTGCCCCATACTCCCCTTGTCATAAGGCTGAATCATAATAGTCGTGGCATCTGGGGTACTAATATTAGCCAGAGACTTTAATTGGGTTTCCGTACCATAATAGTCCACTGTCACTCGGTCCAGGATAGCAGAATTAGCTCGTCCTGTGCGAATGGTATTAAACGAGCGCTGAGTAGCCTCAACGGATTTTTGCATATTGTCTTTGAGATCATCTAACATCACAGAAACCTCCTACAATGGTTCCAACTTTTTCGCCTTTAATGGCTCGAACAATATTTCCTGGGACAGAAAGATTAAAGACAATGATAGGAATATCATTTTCTTTGCAAAGGGCAATGGCTGTCCCATCCATCACCCGTAAATCATGAGCTAACACATGGCTATAGGTTAAGCTTTCATAGCGACGGGCATTTGGATTAAGCTGAGGATCGCAGTCATAGACTCCATCCACTTTGGTTGCTTTAAAAACCACTTCTGCATCAATTTCTGCTGCCCTGAGGGCGGCAGTGGTATCTGTGGTGAAAAAAGGATTTCCTGAACCCGCCCCAAAAACTATAACTCGCCCCTTTTCTAAGTGACGGATCGCACGACGACGGATATAGGGTTCAGCCACTTCCTGCATGGCGATCGCAGTTAATACCCTGGTGGGAACCCCCATTTGTTCTAGGGCATCCTGCAAAGTCATCGCATTCATGACGGTGGCGATCATGCCAACATAGTCAGCCGTTGCCCGATCCATACCGGCCGATGCGGCTTTAACTCCTCGAAAGATGTTTCCTCCCCCGACAACGATCGCTAGTTGAATGCCATGATTAATGACATCTTTAATTTCTTGAGCAATGTCGGCCACGACTTTAGGGTCAATGCCATAGCCCAGGTTTCCCATTAGGGCTTCACCGCTAAGTTTGAGTAATACGCGCTGGTAAGTCATCCCTCTGCCGTAACTGTCTAATTGAGCCTATCTATCTGGGTAATAAGCATCAGCTATCTTGTCCTTTTTGTCAATCAGAATGCGCGAATGCGCGAATTACTGACCCCTCAAGTTGGGGGCTTAAAACCCTTTTTGTGGGTCAAAGCTATGATAATGTCTGAAATAGTTGCAGATTCTACGGTTTTAAAAGTTTATCAAAAATGTTAACCCTATTTACACTGGCCTTGTTGCTACCGCCTGTTAAATCCGATTATTCATTATTCAATTATGGTCCAAATGTTATTAATCAATCTTTTGATGAGCGTACAATTGCCAGCCAAAATAAGAACAAAAATGAACAATTTAATCGTTTAAAAAATGAATTAGAAAAGGCTGGTTTTGAGGTTATTGTAGCTTTACCGCCCAAAAGAGGGGCTTATGGGCTTTTACAGGTGAGTAATAGAAAAATTTGGATTAACCCAGTTGTCTTTGATCTCCATATTGCCCTACCAACGATTATCCATGAATCTGTTCATGCCTCCCAAGTTTGTGCGGGAAAGGGAGAAATCACCACCTTAGGATTAACCTTAGAACCTATCAATCAGGCGCGTCCCTTTTTTCAACATTACAGGGATCTTCATCGTCAAGACTTAGAGAGAGAAGCTTATACGGTTCAAACGCAACCGAATAGTTTTGAGTTAGCTTTATCCCTTCTTAGACAACATTGTCAACTTAATTAGCAAAAACCAGCGACAGTAGTCGCTGGATACCCTAATAAAAATATTGTTGTTGTTCTTTTGAGGAAATCTGTCGGCGCGTTCCCAAAATGCGCTAACTAATTGATTTCTTATAGCCCGATTGTAACATAAGACACGAATTTTTGTAAACAAAATTTAAAATATTTGCTTTATTGTTTACTTTTTAGATAAGATTGTACCTTATGTGGTTTTCCCCAGAGAACTCTTTCTCGCTTATAAATGACCATTCCAGGTTTTGCCCCTTTGGGCTTATAGACGTATTTGGGTTCTGTATAAACAACGGGAACTTGTTCGCTTTGACGGGCGCGACTGTAATAAGCTGCCCAGTTGGCTGCGCAAGTGAGATCATCTTCATCGGGCTTCGCTCCAGGTTCTAGTCGCAATAGTACATGACTACCAGCAATTTCTTGGGTATGAAACCACAAATCATAGTCCCCTGCGGTGCGGAAGGTGAGATGATCATTTTGTCGATTATTACGGCCAATCCAAACTTCAAAACCAGAGGGTGTTTTGTGTTGATAGGGTTGAGATTCACTCCCCGTATTAGCACTTTGTTGCGAGGGGGAGGCTAGATAATTTTGTTGAATTAATTCTTGTTTGATTTCTTCGAGGGCTTGTAAATCTTCGAGGGAGTTATAAGCGTCTATTTGTTGTAAACTATCTTCGACTTGTTCTAAATAATTAATCTCTTCTTGTACTTCATTTAAAAGGGGATCAACGGCTGCTTTTGCTCGTTTGAGTTTTTGATGTTTTTTGTAGAAAATCTGAGCATTTTGTATGGCATTTTTTTCAGGATTTAAAGGTATTTTAATCGGTTTTTCAGTTTCAAAATCGTCTAGGGTTATAGATAGCATCCCAGGTTGCCATAGGTGGTAATGCGCCATTAATAAATCCCCTTTTTGACGATATTGATCTGCTTCTGAAGATTGTTGTATTTTTTCCTTAAAGTTCTGTGCTTTATTATAAAGTTTTTTCAGGCATGATTTTATTTTTTGTTGCAGTTGATGTCGAAGTTGTTTGAATTTTTCTTGGCTTATATTTTTACTATAATAATCATTAATCAAGGTTTGAATATTATTAACTTCTTCAGTTATTCCCCATCCTAAAACAGTATAACCCTTTTGAGTATATCCTGGCCGAAATTTTGCTGTATTTAAACTTTTTAACCAACTTTGCCAAAGATAATATAAATCATCCCAGTTCTTTTGAGTTAATGTATTTGTAGTTTGCTGAGGGTTTAAATTCGCTTCTTGAATCAGAGAAAAAGCTACACTAGGGCTTAATCCACCATAGCTATTTAATAATTGTTTTTGTAATAAACCAGGAATTAGGCTAACTCTTTCTTGCCATTTTTGTTGAGATTCTTCTAGTTTGGGAAAAGTGCCTGTCAAGGGAGGTGGCAGTTGATAATTTTGTCCTGTTTGAACAGTTCTTACTGTGGATTGATTGGCATTGACTTGATGAGCAACTGTAACAATTTGCTGTTTACTATCAGTGAGAATAACATTACTATATTTTCCCATAATTTCTACAAAAATATGCCATATAAGTTCATCTCCTGGGCGTTTAGCAAATTGTAAATCTACCACCCTTTCCCAAGGAGAAATCATGTTTAAATTAATCAGGGCAAACCCATTTAATTGATGACGTAATTGATCACTAAAAGTAAAGGTATCAGGGATTCTCGGTGGCGGATCACCCATACATAATCTAGCGGCTTGGGGATGCCAGCAAATGGTTAACCAACTGCGTTTTTTTAAGGTACGTAAAGCAAGACAAATGGTATAGGTATCCCGTTGATAAACTTGTTCAACTTTAGCAGGAACCCAATGGGTTTGTAAGTCATTACAAATGGTAATTAAGGTAGTAACGTCAAGAGATTGCATGATTTTTGGTGGGATAATAGAGCTTTTATGTCCATTCTATATTATTACTGAGTAAGGATTTTCTATTTTTTCTATTTTCTAATCAATTGTGCAGATATACTTAGTAATTTTTCATATTTTGATGTTACTTTTTAACGCTGATGAAGGAACACTAAATATAACAGCGATAATGGTTAAGACATCGTGACTACGACTTTTAAAATCGAACCCCAGGAACAATTATCCGCCTCTCTAATGGATGATTGTCCTTTCTATGATGGCTGTAGTGCCCACCCTTCTGTTTATAGTAAAATGAAACGTCTGATAGACATTGTTGGTGCTATTATCGGCCTGTTGCTGACGATTATGATAGCGATTCCTATTTTTATTGCTATGCAATGGTATGATCCAGGACCTATTTTGTATAGTCAAATACGTTGTGGTTTACGGGGGAAAAAGTTTCGTATTTGGAAGTTTCGTTCTATGATAATCAATGCAGAAAATAAAAAACATTTAGTTAAAAACGAAGCCAAAGGTCATTTTTTTAAGAGTTATCATGATCCCAGAGTCACTAAAATAGGTCATTTTCTCCGTCGTAGTAGTTTGGATGAGTTTCCTCAGTTTTGGAATGTTTTAAGGGGAGAGATGAGTTTAGTGGGAACTCGTCCCCCTACCCCTGATGAAGCTAAAAAATATAGTGCTCATCATTGGCAAAGATTAGCAGTTAAACCAGGGTTAACGGGAGAATGGCAAGTTAATGGACGCTCCATGATTACTAATTTTGAAGATGTGGTCAATCTCGATCTTAACTATCAAAAAAAATGGTCAATTTTCTACGATATTAAACTTATTTTTAAAACTATTTTCGTTGTTATCAGTTGTCGGGGAGCCTGTTGAGCAGATTTGTGGGTTAGCTGTTAAGTATTTAACTCACATCTTGCACGAAGCAATTTTTAGAGTTGAGACAGGGTGTGATAGGTTAGGACGAGGTAAGCAGAGGAGGCAGGGGGAGCAGGGGGAGCAGGGGGAGCAGAGGAGGCAGAGGAGGCAGGGGAGGCAGGGGAGGCAGAGGAGGCAGAGGAGGCAGGGGAAGATAGATCCACAATAGCAATTATAAATTACACTTCTAACTTCTGACCGAAAAAAAAGGTTCCAAGCCTCCAAATTGAGGGGGAGATAATTCTACATTCTAAATTCTGATTGATTTCTAACTTCATTCAAGGGGTTCCTTCTTTTTCAATCCAATACCACGCTATTAAACAACCTAAAAATAAGCCGACAATTAACAACATTAATGTCCAAGAATAGGGACTTGGAATGTGGGTATCAATCCAAATACCAATCCCAATACCAATTAGAGTAGGAATAGTCACTGACCAACCTACCATACCAAACATTCCTAACACAAACCATATTTCTTTTCTCTGCTGTCTAGCTTCGATTTTACGAACTGCTTTCTTGTTTATTTTTTGGTAAAAGTTATTGCTTTTTTTTCTATCTTTTGATTCTGATTTTGACTGATTCATGACCTTGAAAACCTTGATGTTACGAGCATAAAAAAACTATGATAGCTACCTCAACAGTGGGAAGAAGTGAGCTAATGAACCTGTTCCTTTACCGATTTCTAAAGCATATTTAAGGGCATCAGTTACATATTTTTTGGCTTCTTTAACTGCTTGAAAAGGCTCTTTTCCTAAGCATAAATTAGCAGCGATCGCTGCTGATAAGGTACATCCTGTTCCGTGAGTATTTTTAGTGTTAATGGTTTCTGTTGTTAAAATTTCCCAATTTTGACCATCAAACCAGACATCAATTCCCTGTAAAGCGTCTTTCATACCCCCTCCTTTTATCAAAACAAATTTAGCCCCTAATTGATGAATTATTTGGGCTGCTTGTTTCATATCTTCTAGGGAATTAATGGATAAATAACTTAAAATTTGTGCTTCATAACGGTTGGGAGTAACGATTAAAGCTTGAGGAACTAAGGCATTTTTAAAACTAGCGATCGCCTGGTCATCGATTAACTTAATTCCACTACGGGAAACCATCACAGGATCGACCACTAACTGATTTAATCCCCATTTTTTAATTTGTTCTGAAACGGTTAAAATGATTTCTTGATTGAATAACATTCCTGTTTTAACCGCTTGGACTTTGATATCGGTTATGATGGCTTCTATTTGAGCTTTGACTAGGTCTGGAGTAACTGCTTGAACTTGATTAACTCCCACCGTATTTTGAGCCGTAATACAGGTTATTGCACTGGTTCCATGAACACAATGAAACGCAAAGGTTTTTAAGTCGGCCTGAACTCCTGCACCTCCACCACTATCTGAGCCAGCAATGGTTAAAGCAGTATGAGAAAAGCTCATTATTTTATCCAACTAATTACACTTTAATGATAACATTTGACCATTCTTAGAACCTGGAAGAAAATAAACTTTACAAAAGGTGGCAGTAAGAATCAGGCTTTATTTAGAAATCTTTACAAACTTGGTTTGATCCTTTTTTAAACTTCAAAATTGACGAGTTATTGTCTCTCCATAACAAACTAATTGTTCAACGGTTAATAGAGCTTCTTGAGACTTATTTTGCTCTAATAACATTTGTGTATGATGCAATTGATGTACTAAGTTGTTAACTGCTTGAAATAGTTGTTGTTTTTCTTCTAAGTGATCATTAATTAAAGAAGATAAAACTTCTTCGGGTGCAAGACGATAGGTTATCTTAGGAGAAGACATAGATATAAACTCTCAGTGAGAATAAGGTGTGTTATTGAAGATTTATTTTTTAATTATGACAGTGACTTAAAAAACGGCTGTTTGACTCATCACATCTTTTTTGTTAGCCGTATCACAGACAATATTTTTAGTGTGGCACCATGAAATAATGTTGCTAAGCCTAATGTTGTGGAGGAAATTTAGGATTGACAATGGGCTTATTGAGAAAATTAAATTCTAGATTACCCATTCAGTTATCTTAAGGATTATCTGTTTTATGGGGAGGAAAATGACTTGATTTAATTGGAAAAGGGATTTCAATACCTTCTGTTTGATATTTTTGATGGAGTTTTTTCAAAAACTGATGTTTAATTGCTAAATGTTCAAATAATTCCTGCTCCTGAAATTTCAAATAAATGGTTAAATTAATACTAAAATAATCAAATTTATTATAAAGAATAAATGGGGGACTAATTTCTTGCTCCTCATCTTTGCGAATATGGTTTAAAAGTTCTTTGGCAACTTCTAAGGTGATGGTTTCTACCTTTTCTAAATCACTCTCATAAGCAACATCAAGGGTAATAGGAATCACAATATCTTTATCGGGTAAACTAAAGTTTTTGAAACTTCCTGAAATAATCTTAGAGTTAGGTATAATCAAGAGGTTTTCTGTGATTTCTTGTAACACTGTATACTTTAACTCTACATCAATAACATAGCCTTTTTCTCCACCGTCTAAGCAAATATAGTCCCCAGGTTTTACCTTTCCTGACATGATAATGTTTACCCCAGACATTAAGTTTGCTAGGGTAGTTTGTAATGCTAAACCAAGGGAAACACCCCCAACTCCTAAGGCGGTTAATAATGGGGTAATTTGTATGCCAATGGATTGTAAAATGATTAAAAAACCGAGACTATAAATAAGAATCTTCGTTAATAATTCAAACAAAGAAGTTAGGGGAGAAATTCCTTTTTCATTGGTGGTGTAAGCTTTGAGTAAACCGACTAATAAACGAGAAACAATTAAGGTTGCGGAGGCTAAAAAAGTAGCGATTAAAAATTTATTAATTAGCAACCCAATTCCTTGAGGAATGGGATAAAGAGAAGTAGCAACTGCTATTCCTGCTAAAGAAAACCAAAGAATACTAAATCCTTGAATAGACTCGATGATAATGGTATCGTATTTCCAGTTCGTTTTTGCAGCAAGTTTCTTAACATTTTTGATGACTCGTTTCTCAAAAATGATGCCAATAACCAACCCGCAGACAATAGCAAATAGAGGGCTAATTATTCTAATAACATCTGTTATTGTGAAGTTAAACCAGTTATTCATGGTTTTTAATGTATGACTTTTTTTAGGATTATAATACTGATATCTTAATTAATCAAGGACAAGGTTAGTTTAGGGTTAGGATTTATGATTTTTTTTAAATGAGGTAATGCCTGAGTTTACTAAACCTCCTTTGATTAATTAATCTGGGGTAATTTTAAATTTTTATGTTTTTCTGTGACGAAATTATAGTCTAATTTAGGGGGTAAAATTTGCCGAGGTTTACAAAAATGAGAAGGAAATAATCGAGAATACTGATGAGTATTGGGTAAGGCTAAAGGTGTAGATTGATTTTTGATTTTTTCTGACAATTCTAAGTCAAATATATAGCTATTTTCTGTCTCTACATCAAGCAGTTCAATACTGCAGTTGATTGAATAATATTGACGGTTAGTAATGCTAAAAGAACAATGGGTTAAAGGAAATCCGTTGCTGGTTTCTAAAATTAACTTACCTAAGATAAAATTGTGTTGAATTGTATCAGGAATAACTAAAGTATGGTGAAAGTTATGGGGAAGTTTTGTCTCTGATAAAGCACAATCAACCATGAGTAAATTTTCCATTGTTTCAGGATCTATTAACTCATAATGTAGCTGAGCATTTAGAGCAACATCTCCTTGAATTTCTACTGGTTTGATGCTTCCTGATATTTCTAGTTTATTTCCACCATTTATGACTAAATTATCTTCTTCTAAACTAAGATTAAACAAGGGAAAATTTCTAGATTTTTGCCTATTTTTAGATAATTTAGGCTTACTTTTTAATTTTTGTTTTAGTTGTGCTAAATAATCTCTTACTTTATTTAGGTTTATGTTGGCTCGATTCTGTTGACTCTGAGAAGTTACAGGTAAAATATTAAGAGAAATTGTTTGGGTCCAGGGTTCTCCTAAAAAATCAGATAAAATATCTCCTTGACAACGAATTTTATAGGATGTTCCTGATGAAAATTCAGTAAAGGGGAGAATCATTACTAAACCCTGGGAATTAAGGGAACGTTGATAACATTCTATTTCTTGCTCCGAAGAACTAACTTTGACATCAATCTTCGTATTGCTAAGATTAGACTTGCCAAGAATACGATATTTTCCAGGTTCTAATTCTAAGGTAGAAGAACTAGCTGGATACCACTTAATATCATCATCTTTTTGTATGAGAAATTCCCAGGAGTTCATTATTGCTATTCTATCTAGTTGCCCATTTGTGTTTTATGTCTCTGGAGTTGTTGTTTTAGTTCCCCAACTTGATTAAATAATTCGGTTTGGCTCATAGTTTGTTGTTCTTTGGTTTCTAACCATTTCAGTTGTATGGTCTTATTTTCGGCTTCTGAATCTCCTAAAATTAAACAGGCAATCGCCCCACTACGATCGGCGCGTTTAAACTGTTTTCCAAAGGCACTACCACTCATGTCTAATTCGACGGTTAAGCCTTCTTGCCGCAACTTTTGGGCTAGGTATAACCCTTGTGCTTCTGCTGCTTCTCCTCGCGAAACTAGGTAGATATCAGGGGATGTTTGGGGAGAGGGTTGTAATTTTTTGAGCAGGATAATTAATCTTTCCATGCCGATGGCCCATCCTACTGCTGGGGTTGGGTTTCCGCCTAACTCTTCTACTAAGCCGTCATAACGTCCCCCACCACATACTGTTGCTTGGGCCCCTAAATCGTCGGAGATGATCTCAAATGCGGTATGGGTGTAATAATCTAACCCTCTGACTAAACAGGGATTAATGTTATATTCAATGCTGAGATCACTTAACAGTTGTTGCACTTGATCAAAGTGTTTTTTAGAAGCATCTCCGAGATATTGCAAGATGTTAGGGGCATTTTGATTAATTTCTTTGGTCCGCTTGGCTTTACTATCAAGAATCCGTAAGGGGTTTCTCTCTAAGCGATCTTGTGAGTCGGGATCTAATTCTTCTTTGTAGGGTAGGAAGTAGTTAACTAAGGCTTCTCTATAGTTTTGTCTATCTTTGCGATCACCGACGGAATTAATATCCAGTTTTAAACTCTGTAATCCTAATCTTTTGAGGATATCTGTGGCTAAGGCGATGACTTCGACATCTGCTCTGGGATCGGCTGTGCCGATTAATTCTAAACCGATTTGATGAAACTGTCTTTGACGGCCAGCTTGAGGTCTTTCGTAGCGAAACATCGGACCACAATACCAAAGACGTTGCACTCCACCGGCTGCATAAAGATTATTTTGTAAGTAAGCGCGGACGACTCCTGCTGTACCTTCTGGCCGTAATGTTAAAGAGCGATTACCTCTATCAGAAAAGGTATACATTTCTTTGCCCACTACATCTGTTGCCTCTCCTATCCCTCTCTCAAATAATGAGGTTTGCTCAAAAATAGGGGGACGTATTTCATAGTACATGGCACGACTGAGTATTTGTGTCGCTACGGTTTCTACATATTGCCAGTATCCTATCTCTTCTGGCAGAATATCTCTGGTTCCTGGTAGTGTTTGTATAGTACCCATTGGGGTGTGTTTTGCTTAAAAATTTCCTACGCTCGATGATAACTTGTTTTTATTCAGTTTGACGGATAACGTTATCCGTCAAGGTTATCGTTGTTAGAATATGATATGAACGTCCGATGAGATTATCATACCAATGAAAAAACAAAAAATTGCTATAACCCTAGACGAAAGTTTAATAGGCTTTTTAGATAAGATGGCTGAGGGTAATCGTAGTCAATATCTAAACAATCTTCTCATAGAGCATCGAAACAAGATTTTAGAAGAGCAGTTAATCGCATCTTTATCCGAAGAAACCCAAGATCCTCAATACCAGCAAGAAATACAGGAGTGGGATGAGGTTGTAGGAGATGGAATCAATGAAGAAGAATAAATTAACTTATCGACGGGGAGACATTCGCTGGGTAAGATTAGATCCCACCATAGGAGCAGAAGCTAAAAAAACCCGTGCTTGTTTAATTGTACAAAATGACATCATGAATCAGTATGGATCATTAACCATTGTGATGCCATTACGACCTGGAGTAAAGCAAGCTCCTTACGCAGTCAATATTAAAGCAAGTAATATCAATGGATTAGATAAAGACCGTTTTCTTGATGTAGGTCAAATTCGCTCTGTCGACGGTCAAAGAGTGTTAGGTTTATTAGGGGTCATGGAGGAATATTATTGGCCATCTCTTCAAACAGCATTAAATATCGTTCTCGGATTTTCATTGTAAAGTAGGGACAATTGATTAATTATCCCTACGAAAAAAACAACAGAATTAAGCTTTTTTCTTCAACTTACTAGCAACACCTAAAAGTCCTACACCAGCTAAAGCAATCATAGAAGTGGGTTCCGGAACACTAACACTAGAATAAACAAGGGTTGAGTTATCATTATCCGCAACCCCAGAATTTGGAGCTTCGGGAGCAAACTGAGTACCAAAAGCTGGATTATTTAGGAAAAATGCCTGAAAACCATTAGTAGCAAGAACGGTACTTGCTACAACATCAATATTGCCGCCACTAACAGTAAAACTATTATCGATTATGTTCGGAAAATTACTAAAAACATCAAAAGGCAGGGTAAATCCTAATGCAGCAGGGGCTGAGGTTACAGTAACACTAGATGCGGCAAACGTACCATCTCCATCAGGTAATTCGATCACCCCTTCAACAGTGCCATCAACTAAACCATCTTCATTCATAAAAGAGAAGGTGAAAGTAGCAGCATTAGCGACATCAAACGCTCCCATAACGGTGACAACCATAGATGCGGCTAGGGTGGAAGTTAAGGGTTTTAGATTTATCATGGATACTCCTCAAAACAAAGTTAAAATTCCAGACAAATTTTGACTATATGAGATTAAAATCGACTTTAAATCGTTATAATCTTGATTTATATAATTAAAAGAGAGTCAAAACGCTTTTATGCTACCCTCCCCGCTTTTTTTGTCAAGTTTTTACTACCATCTTAATAAAAATTTTATATTTTTTGATGAGCACTGGCACTCTTATAACCTCAGATAAGTAAAACTTTTAGGTAATTGAAGTTTGCTTTTAAAATTCCTAATTTACATTCTGTTACTCGTAACAAAACTTAACATTTTATTGAGAAAGATTCTTATTTGTAAACGAGTTCATGGGATTTTCGCGCTATAATCTAATTTTCATACTGGACTTCTTGTATTTAATTTTTGTTAAAAACAGCCTTAAACCTTGATTGCTTCGTCAAAAAAATGTTTTTACATATCTCAGACTTACCCAAAATTAGCCCAAAAAAGCCCCAAAATGGGAGGCAATTTGTATATTTTTATGACGGCTAAAAAAACAAATTTGACAAAATATCCAAAAAGTGTATTATCTGTCTCGCATGAGATTGAAAAAGAAGTTGCCTGGATAAATTGAACAAAAATAAGACTTCTGAAAGCAAAAAATAGTGTTTATCAGAAGTCTAGATTGATTTGCTGTCATTAACCAGAGAGATTAGAAAATTTCGTCTTCTTGATGGGTGAGAATTTTACAATTGGAAGTTGCGTAAGCTGCACAGGGAAGAATATAACCAGCATCAACAACAGCACCACCTAAAAATTGAATAGCTTGAGCGGTTTGTTCTACCGTTCCTTCTAACAGTTTAGAAGTACAAACAGTACAAGCACCAGCAGAACAACAATAAGGGATTTCTCCTTTAGTTTTATCTAAAATTAATTGATTTTCTTCCACATAGATAGTTTTTTCTTGGTTGCTGTTAGGATCAACTAAAGTAACAGAAAACATTTTTTGCGTGCTATTCATAATGTCTTGAGATGGTAATTTGAGCAATTAGCTGATAGAAACCCTGAAAAAATATCAAGTAATATTAATTGAGTTTAATTGCTTAGATATTTGACAAGGATTCTTTTATCACTATGAACAGTATTCCCAAAACTTGTCAGATAACTAACAGTTTTTTATATGAATAAATGTAAATAGTTAAGGTTATAATCCAGGGACTAAATGTTAACTTTTGTATTGTGAAAATATAAATAAATAAGGAAGTATACTATGATAATCCCAAAATGGATCACAAATAAACTTGCTTGAATTCGGAACAGGGAAATAAAAAAATGAATAAAATCAGAAAATCCGATGATGAAAAATGGTGGAAAACTGGAGTCATTTATCAAATTTATCCCCTAACCTTTGCCGATAGTAATGGGGATGGAATTGGCGATTTACAAGGTATTATCAAAAAATTAGATTACCTTAACGATGGTAATTCTAATAGTGAAACATCTTTAGGAATTGATGCTATTTGGTTATCTCCTATTAATCAATCTCCCATGATTGATAATGGTTATGATGTCAGTGATTATTATGATATTAGTGATACTTTTGGTAGTTTAGAAGACTTTGATATTTTATTATCAGAATCTCATAAAAGAGGGATTAAAATTATCTTAGATTTAGTGGTGAATCATACCTCTAACCAACATAGTTGGTTTCTTGAATCTAGTCAGAGTAAAGATAATCAGAAAAGTGATTGGTATCATTGGCAAAATCCTGCACCAGATGGAGGAATTCCTAATAATTGGTTATCTTATTTTGGGGGAACAGGTTGGACATTTAACGAAACCAGACAACAATATTATTATCATACTTTTAATGAAAATCAACCTGATTTAAACTGGAGTAATCCAGACGTTAAAACTGCTATTTTTCAAATGATTCGCTTTTGGTTAGATAGAGGGGTTGATGGGTTTAGGTTAGATGCGTCTAGTGTTTATAGTAAGGATAAATATTATCGTTATAATCCTGTAAAATTTGGTGCAACTGATAAGAATAATTACAACAATCAACACCATTTATATGATAAAAATCAACCTGAAAATCATCACTTAATCCGAGAAATTAGAAATATTATTGATGAATATGATGATAGGGTTTTAATTGGAGAAACTTTCATTGATAATCGACTCTATGATTCAACTATGTTTTATGGAGTCAATAACGATGAACTCCATCTAGCTTTTACTTTTGAATTTCCTTTTAGTCCTTGGTATCCTGGCTATTTACAACGAGAAATTATCAAAAAAGAAGTCATTACTCCAAAAGAGGCTTGGCCAACTTACTTTTTAGATAACCATGATATTCCTAGGCATTTATCTCGTTGGATTGAGTGTAGTTTATGTACTAATCCATTAGGAATAGCCCAAGCTTCTGCCACTATTTTATTAACCGTTAGAGGCACTCCATTTTTATACTATGGTCAAGAGATTGGTATGGTGGATAATTTAGAAATCCCTGAAGATAAAATCAAGGATCAAGCTATTGTTAAAAGTGAGAGTGGAGAGTTACCACCCCCCAGAGATGGTGCAAGAACACCGATGCAATGGGATAATAGTGTTAATGCCGGTTTTAGCTTTGGAAAAAATGTAGAACCTTGGTTGCCTGTTAATGAAAATTATATAGAGAAAAATGTTGCTAAAGAATTAAAATATCCTGACTCCTTATTGAACTTTTATAGACAGTTAATCAAAGCGAGAAAAAACAGTGAAGCTTTACGGTTTGGTAGCTGGAATACTTTAATTCATTATCCTTATGAACATTTAGCTTATACCCGAAAAACTGAAGAAGAAACTGTATTAGTATTGATCAACTTTTCTTATGAAAAAGACTTAGAAGTGGATGAATATATTGCACCTCATAGTTGGGAAGTATTAGTTTCCAATGTGGTTGAAACTGGAAGAGTGATTAATTTACCTTCCAAGTTGCAACCCTTTGAAGTATCAGTCTTAAGGAGAGACAATTAATGAATGCGCGAAGTTAGAATTCACAAATTTTTATTGATTTGAATCTTGTAATGTTTTCAAAGTGTTTAGAGACTTTTGGGCATGATTACTCTTACCTTGAGATTCAAATAAGTTCGCTGCTTTTTCTAAGTCTGCTATCGCTTTTGATATTTCTTCTAGTTTAAATAGTGTCACTCCTCGGTTATGATAGGCATCAGCAAAGTTTGGGTTTAATTCTATGGCTTTGTTGTAGTCATCTACTGCTTTTAATGATTTCCCTAATCTATTATGGGCTAGTCCACGATTATAATAAGCCTGAGCATTATTACCATTCAATTCAATGGCTTGATTGTAATCTACAATAGCTGCTTGGTGCATTTCTAGATCATCTTTTGCATTGCCTCGATAAATATAAAAGTCAGGATAATTAGGTTCTAAGCTAATGGCCTCGGAACAATCACTTAGGGCATTTTTATGATTTTCCAGTTGATAATAAGCATAACAGCGATTACCATAAGCGTAGGCAAACTCAGGGTTTAATTCTATGGCTTTGTCATAATCGTTAATCGCTGCTTGAAATTGCTCTAAAACTAAATGAGAATAGCCTCGATTATAATAAGCATCTGCATCGGTATTATCTAGTTGGATGGATTCACTAAAGGCTTTGATGGCTGCTTGATAGTTTCCTGCTTCAATTTCATCAACCCCTTGGTTGTACCATTCAATAGCAGTCAATGCAGGGGTTTCTTCTGTCTCTTGTGGTATTGCTTCCGGGGTTTCTTGAGAGAGACTCATATTTGCATTTGTCAGCAGATTAACCCCTGATAATAAACTTGCTGTAAGGAGCACTGTATAAAGTTTTTTTATGTTCATCATCTTTATATTTCCTCTGAATTTTTTTAACAGCGATTCATTTTTAAATTAGTTATTGATTAATTGTTAATGTATCATAATCTAAAAATTTTTGCAAAATTTCCAAGGGAACTTGAGAAAAATATTCTCTTCTAAAATATTCTTCTTCGAGAGTTTCTAATAGTTTATTTTTCGAGAGTTGATAGTCTTTTTGTTGGTTATGGATATAGTTAATATTTAGCTTTTGCTCATCTTCTACAACTCTAAATCCTAGATTATTCCAGAATTCTAGGGCTAACTCTAAACTGCGATCGCTTAATAATAGTTTATCTTTTAATTGTTTTTTGGTTATGGTTTTTTTAGTTTGATTTAGATATTTAGCAATGCCAATTAATTTTTTTATTATAGTCAAAGAATTTTCTTTGTTTTGATGAGAATAAATCAAGGCTAAATCCTGTTTATTTTTAATACTCTTATAATATTTTTTTTGTAACTCAGACCAACTAATGGGACAATTGTCTAAAGTTTCAACTTCTAAGTTGTTTATCTCTAAATCAGTTTGATTACGATAATCAATTAAAGAACCTTTGCTAATTTGTATAGACTGATAATTTTGCTGTAAAATACTTTCTTGAATGTCTATTAAACGAACTTCATATTCTCCTTTCCTAGAATTATCATAATTAGGATTATAATCCAGTTCTACAATAGCATTCCATCGCTTATTTTCTTGTTGAGGTAATTCGTGTTGATAATGTTCCCACCAAATACCAGGAAACCCCTCATCAACGGAATGATCATAAATTTTAAACCTAGTTTTTATATACTTAATCTTGTTATTTCTAGCATCTTTTATGTTAGCATGACCTAAACTTTCAAACCAACAATTCTCAATTAATAATCTAGGAATTGGATTCCCCATTCCGTAAGGTTCTAAAAGCTTTAATTCTCGAAATAGAGATTGACCTAATTGAGATACAGTTACTACTAAATCAGCTTTATTATTCATATTTAACTGATTAAAATCAATCAAATCTCGTCGTGTTTGTTGATTAATACTTTCCCTAAATAAAGGTATATTTTCCACAGGTAAACTTAACCCTGCTGCAAAAGGATGTCCCCCAAAACGATGCAATAAAGAGCGTTGATAAGAGACTAATTGATACAAATCAATATTATTAATAGAACGGGCTGAACCCCTGGCTAACTTTATCCCGTCATGATGACTATTTTCTGTTTCAGAAGTGGTTAATAAAATGGTAGGACGATCATATTCTTTGGCAATTTGTCCAGCTACTAAACCTAAAACTCCACTTTGCCATTGGGGATCTTCTAAGACAATAATTTGAGTGGTTGATAGGTCTAATCCTTGCAATTTTTTTTTAACTTTCTTAGTAATATTATTTTGTAATTCCTTACGACGAGTATTTGCTAACTCTGTCTCAAAAGCAAGTTTTTCACAGTGTTTTTCATCCTTGCTGGTTAATAATTTAACTGCAAATATAGCCTCTCCATAAATACGACTAATAGCATTAATTCTAGGGCCAATTCCAAAGGAAATATCCGTAGGGCGATCGCCTGTTCGTTTACATAATTTCAATAAATAAGCAATCCCTGGACGAGTGGGATTATTTAATTGTTGTTGTAGCTTTTGTAGGCCTTTTTGAGCTAAATAACGGCAGTCTCCTTTTAACTCAACTAAATCAGCGATTAAGCCAATAGCGACTAAATCCAATAAATTTTCTAAAGGATTTTTAGGAATTTTAGGTAAAGTTAAATAAAGGGCTTCTACTAACTTATAAGCAACCGCAACCCCTGATAAAAAAAATAACGGATGTTCCTCAGAAAAGTAACGAGGATTGATGATAGAAACCACATCAGGTCTTTGATCGGGTAAGGTGTGGTGATCCGTTACAATAATATCAATTCCTAACGAATTAGCGTAACTTATTTCCTCTATATTGGTACTTCCAGTGTCACAAGTTACAATTAAATTAGTTCCTTGATCAGCTAACTTTTTAATTCCTGTAATATTTAAACCGTGAGACTCGGTAGCCCGATTAGGAATATAATAATTAAGTTGTAAATGGGGAGTAAAGAATTGTCCTAAACCTTCCCATAAAACACTGGTTGCTGTTATTCCATCCGCATCAAAATCTCCCCATATTGTTACTTTTTCCTGATTTTTAATGCCTAATTTTAAACGTTTGATTGCTTGTTTCATTTCGTAACCAAACTCAAAAGGACTTAAGGGTTGATAATATGTATCATCTACAAATCCTTTTAATTGTTCTAAGGTTTGTATGCCTCGATTCCATAATAATTGTGCTGCATAATTTCCAGATGAGTTAGGACAATAAGATTTAACCTCGTCAAGAAACCAAGATGGTAAAGAAACAAAGGGTAAAACTTGCCATTGAGATTGATCTATCATTATTGATCCCCCCTAAACTAATCTTCAACTTGTTTCTATTTCTATGGATAATAGTAACATTGAAAATTTGCTTGAACCTTTTTATACCGCTCCTAGTCTAAAAAGGGGAATTAAGTGATAGAGTGAGCGTAACCGTGTTAGCAGACAACCCTGTCAATGCAACAGAAACAGACTTAGTGCTTCGGTGTCAACAAGGGGATGCTCTATCCTTTAAACAACTCTACCGAAGCTATCAACAACGGGTAAGAGCAACTCTTTATCAACTGTGTGGGAGTGAAATGCTTGATGATTTAGTACAAGAGGTATTTTTAAGAGTGTGGAAAGGTTTACCAAAACTACGCAAGCCCTCTTATTTTTCCACTTGGTTGTATCGTATCACCTGGAATGTTGCTACAGACAAACGGCGCAGATTTGCCCAAAATATGTCCATTAATGATGATGGTTCAATCTTAAATATTATGCCATCTCGTCCAGAAGATACACCCGACTTAATGCGACTTCATTATCAAGATTTAATTCAGCAAGGGCTACAAGCTTTAAGTTTAGAACATCGTGCTGTATTAGTATTACATGACTTGGAAGATGTACCCCAAAAGGAAGTTGCCAGTATTTTAGAATTACCCCTTGGCACTGTCAAATCTCGTTTATTTTATGCACGGAACCAAATGCGTAAGTTTTTGAAAAAACAAGGAGCTTTATAATGTCTCAGTTCCCAAAAGATGATCGAGAATTAATCTCCTTTCTACAACAATATCGTCCCTCACCACCTCCGGGAGATTCCAGTTTAGAAAAACAAATTTATCTGAAAATTTCCCGTGAATCTCAAAAATCTAAAACCGATTCAATTAGATGGTTTATTTCTGGTACCATCGTTACTACTTTGTTAGGAATATGGGGGCTTTCTAATATAATTAAACCCTCTGATTATCAAAAATTTGTCCAGCAGTCTCAGGTTACTCAAACAGCAGAAATAGAAGATTTTATGGTCAATACTTGGGAAGACACCATGAACACATCTTCTTGGGAAACCCCCAATCAATCTGTTTATTATCAGTGGATTTCTCTGGATGATTTACCGAATCATTATTTAGTATCCCATCCTTGATTTTTAATCCTTAAAATCCATCTTTACTTGATGAGTTAATTAACTATGATTTCCAAAGAATTTGCCTTAATTATAACTGTTTTAACCTTTGGTGTTGGGGGAACCATAGCCTTAGCAAACTCTCCCCAGGAAACCCCCTCATCTTTGTTGGTTTCTGAAACTGAAATTGTTACTAAACAAGCAAGAAACCGTCCGGAAAGGGGAGAAAGAGCGGAACAATTTCAAGAGATATTAAATCTCAGTGATGAGCAAATGCAGCAACTGAGTGCTATACGCAAAAAATATCGTCCTCAGATGCAACAGTTACGGGAACAAATGAGAAGTAAAGGGGAAGAAATTAGCCAAATGATGCAGGGAAACGCATCAGAAAATGACTTAAGAAATAAACATCAAGAAATTATTAACTTACGTCAGCAAATGGGTAATTTACGGTTTGAAAGTATGCTAGAAATGCGTAAAGTTTTAAATCTTGAACAACGTCAACAGTTTGTTCAATTGATGCAAAAACGTCGTCGAATGCGATCGAGCAATCCCTAGATTAACGAAGTCACAAGTTCCTTAACGAAGCTCCGGCGCTATGGCACAGAAGTTGTTTTTTGAGACGAGGATTGCCGTGCAACCCCGGCGATTCGCAATAGCCAAGGGAACGCACACCAAAACATAAACCTCGCCTCAAAAACGATGGGTTCCTTAAAAAGCCAGGTTTTAGACCCTATTATCTCGATAACACCAAAATCTTGGACTGTGCGCCATAAACGGCAGGGCTGGAACACCTGATTTTTGGGTCACTTTTTCGGGCTAAAAATATGTCAAAGCTTTACTGGATGGCGACTCACCTCGACAGAGGCAAATTCGCTTTAAACCCAGACAGGTTTAGGCATCGAACTCATCTCCGGGTTGGTTGAACCTGCAATGTGGAAAAGGTGCCTCCCCTGATTACTTAATTGAGCAGCCTTTGATACCCAAACAAGTCTTCAGTGCAGTGTGGGGCTCAAAGGCGGAAAGCTAAACAGACTTATTACTCGCAGAAAATAGTTTGAACCATTGAGTTGTTAATATTCGGGGAATTAACAAGCAAACGAAGGTGTTGAATAATAACATCACCCACAATTCAAGATTACTCATTTCCATAAATAACAAACCTCTTGCTTTTTGAACTCCCTGACATGATCAATTATGCCCAATATTGGTCATCATCATGGCAAGCGAAAGGTTTGAATTTCTTTTCAGATAGATAAGTTTTTCTGACGTTACAGAAGATTAAGTTTTGATAACTTTAGAATTCAATAAAACTTTACGTTTGTTACGAGGGATTTCTTGTAAGTTCATAATGGGGTTCTTCATTGCTAAAATTCTGCGCAGTTTGGGAAGAAGACATCAGTGTAATTGATGAGAGTGGGAAAGGTCATATTACTCCTTCTTGATAACCAATCATGGTTAAAAGTCGATGCCATTCTCAATTATTTTATCTTTAATAATTAAAGCTGTTGCTGGAGCTAATAAGATACCATTACGATAATGACCAGTAGCTAATAATAGATTAGTATGATTAGGAACTTCTTTGATAATAGGAGCAGGTTCTCCATCAGGACGAGGACGTTTTCCTGACCAGGTGTAAACAATTTCCCCTTTTTCTAGCTCAGGGCAGAAAGAAAAAGCTTGTTTTTTGGCTTGTTCTAATAACTCTATTTGTGCTGTAACTTTTCCCATTTCATCAGGAAATTCTAGGGTTGCACCGATCCAATATTCTTGAGAATTAATGGGAGCAATATGAATATCTTCTCCTGTAATAACAGGTTGAAAATTCATATCACCTAAAATATCATTTAACTTAATTTGTATTGCTTGTCCAAGAACAGGTTTTATATTAACCATAGGTTGTAACTCATTGATTAAAGGGGTGGAACCCAAACCGGCACAGATAATTAACCAATCAGTTTCTAGGGTTTGGTGTGTCGTTTCTATTTGATAGGATTGAGGACTATTTAGGTCATTTAGACTCATGGCAGTAATTTTTTTAACTTTGCATCCAAATTGACAGTTTACACCGTTATTTGAAGCAGCCAAAACAAGAGATTGAGTTAAAATAGTTGGGTTTATTTGTCTATCATAAGGGGAATAAATAGCCCCAATAACACGCTCATTTTGTACTTGGGGCTATTTATTCCCCTTATGATAGACAAATAAACCCAACTATTTTAACTCAATCTCTTGTTTTGGCTGCTTCAAATAACGGTGTAAACTGTCAATTTGGATGCAAAGTTAAA
>JASJEA010000093.1 GCA_030064935.1 Crocosphaera sp.
GAGTCTTTTACTATCTTCAATTGTCCAAGCTGTTATTTCCATAAGCAAATTTTAATCGATCCAAGAGACTAATTAACCATCAGGCTTGGTTTTGAAAGCCGCAACTGTTTATGGAAAAGGCTTTAATTTTTTTTCTAAAAATGAAGCCACTTGTAGAATTTTTAACTCTTGATAAGGTGCAGCAATTAATTGTACACCTAAGGGTAGTTTATTAGCTCTTAATATAGGGAAAGATAACACAGGAAGACCAATAAAAGATAAGGGTTGGGTAAACCTTCCTAAATTGGGACGTATCAATATTTCTTCACCATTAATAATCATTTTTTCTTGTCCTAATGAAGTCGCTACACAAGGAGTCGTTGGGGCAATAATAACATCAATTTCTTGGAAAATTTCCTTAACTTGATCTCGATACCAACGGCGAAATCTTTGCGCTTGTATGTACCAATTATTGGGGATAAAAGCACCTGCTAAAAAGCGATCTCTCGTCGCTGGATCAAAATCTTGAGGACGAGAACGCAGATTTTTTAAATGAAAATTAGACCCTTCACAAGCAGTAATAATATAGGCAGCCGCCCTCGCTCGATGTGATTCTGGAATACTAACTATTTGCTCTATATTTAATAACTTGGTGAGGTTTTCAATGACTTCTAATGTTTCGGGTTCTGCTCCTGCTTGAAAATAGTCCCCAGCGACAGCAATTTTCAAATTTCCAATGTCATTATTTAACTGGTTAAAACAGAATTGAGGAGCTAAAGAAGTACAAACAGGATCGCTTTTATCTTCCCCTTGTAAAACATCAAAAATAGCAGCCATATCTCGCAGAGAACGAGTGAAGCCACCAATGTGATCTAAACTATTAGAAAATAAAACAGTTCCAGCCCGTGATAATCTTCCATAAGTTGGTTTTAAGCCAAAAACACCACATAAAGCAGCAGGAACACGAATTGAGCCGTTAGTATCTGAGCCCAAAGAAAAGGACACTAAATTAGCAGCAACAGCCGCAGCAGATCCCCCTGAAGAGCCACCAGAAATTTTACTTAAATCGCGGGGGTTTGGAGTTGCACCGTAATGACTATTTTCTGTTACAAAACCATAAGCATATTCATCCATATTTAAAGCACCTACTAGAATTGCTCCTGCTGCTTTTAACTTCTTAATAGCAGTTGCATCTTGAGAGGCTGGATAATTTTCTTGATTGATTTTTGAGCCCGCTAATGTCGTAACTCCTTGAATATCAAAGAGATTTTTTACGGCAAAAGGTACCCCTGTCAATAAACCTAAGTTGTTACCTTTTTCAACTTCCTGATCAACCTTATTTGCTTGTTCCAAAGCTTGTTTTTTTAGTATCTTTGTGAAACAATTTAAGGTAGGGTTTTGCTGTTCGATATTATTGATAATATCTGTAATAACCTTAGTTGCTGTAATCTCCTGATTGTTGATTTTTTGACTCAGTGCTATAGCATCTAAAGAATAAATAATCATGGTTGAAAAATTGGAGCAGCTTCAATGGTTTCAGGTAATTCAAACTCAGTAAATAACGTAGCAATTTCGGCAATACTTGTTAAATTATCAACTACTCCTGGCAGATATTTTGGATCAATAGGTAAGTCAATTATCACCGAAGTTTGTTGAATGTAGGTTTTGATTTCAAGCTTATTTTTATCCATATGATTGATTATTTGATTAATTTTCTGATACCTATTAAACCAATACTTAATAAACCGACTATAGTGCTAGGTTCAGGAATTCCTAATGATTCAAAGGCTAAATCGGCAATTAATTGCTGTCCCACTGTTGTGGGATGACGATCATCCCAAAATAAAAATTGCTCAGCATTATCACAAACTTGAAAAGTGTTTAAATTCAAACAAGCATCAGTTACATTGCTAAATAAAGATGATGGATTTTGAATAGTTTGATCAACCAGTGTATTAATATCAACCGAAATTAAATTAACCTCCGATGAAAAACTAGATAATAAAGTTGATAAGCCATTATTATGAGCCATTGTTAAATCGTTTAAACAATCACCATCAAATTGATTATCATCGGGGCAAATTCCATCTACAGTTCCATTACTGAGAGGAGTATCTCCCAAGTTAGGTAAATTGAAAACCATAATATGTTTAGCTCCAACTCCTACCAAAGAATTGATGGCTGTTTCTATATTACTTAAAGATTGATCAGGATTATCAAAAGGAGTAAATGTCAGACTATTTGTCGGTAAATAATCATTACTTCCGGCCCAAATACCATACAATGCGTCAGGATCAGCCACAGGATTATTAACAACAAAATTACCTATTTGTTGTTGTAAACCAGGTAAAGGAATGCCTGGTAAAATGTCATCAAGGGTATTATCAAATCCAGTGGTTGCACCACCAACAGCAGAACTAATAAAAGGAACTTGTAACTTTTGAGCGAGAAATTCTATCCAAATAGGCCCATTAGAAAATCGTCCTTGAAAATAAGGAGGAGTGGGGGGAAAAGTTTGGGTTCCTCCTGTTGCTTCTAGAACAATCTGATTAAGATTACCTGTATCAGTTAAACTATCCCCAAACTCGTATATGGTTGAAAATCTAGCAGCCATTACAGGAGAAGATATTAAACTACTAATACTTATAAAAGAAGCGAAGAAAGATAGTTTTTTCATCACATTAAAGATATAACTAAAGGGATCTCTATGGTAATCAAACTTTAGTTATCATATAGATTTTTTTATCTTAATTTAATTACGAAGCAGTTAAAATCAACTATAGACAGATGGCAACCTGTCCAATGGTAGCAACATTCTACTGATGAGATGCGTCATGATTGCAGACATAGACACACTATATTTTGTGTTGATCATGTTGTGATGATGCAATGTTAAAAACTATGAAACTCACACTTGTTGGTAAATTTCTTGCTGTTACTGCTTTGGCATTAACTGGTATGGTCCCCTGGTTTCCTTCTCAGGCATCTCCTTTTGATGAACAAGAAGTTAACCAGGATGATTTTATTGCGATCGCTAGACCTTACGGCGATAATAAATATGATTTACTGATTTTACGACAGATACCAGGACAGCGACAGTGTTGGCAGGAAACACAATCAAACTCTATCACCACCATTGATCCGTTACTCCTCAATTTTAACTTTGCTGGTAGTTGCCAACGCAGTACGGATAGTAACGGTTATTCCATTCGCATAGATGGGGAAGATTTTGGTTTAGATTACCTTTTAAGAGTGGTCAAACGACAGGATAAACTGGTTTTAGTGGGAAGTAATCGCAGCGATCCCACGCAACCAAATATTGTCATTGGTAGAACCGAAGGTATTACTTCAGGGTTTTTAAAGATTGACTTAGATCCAGGTTGGCGATTTACGCAAAGGGTTTACAATGGCAAAACCTTAAGTCATGTTTACATCACCGGGGATAGCACCGCCATTCTAGCGCAACCCTCAACACAAAATGAGCTTATCTCTGAGTCTGAGAAAGAACAGACCTTTACTGCACAAACTCAACCCTCTCCTCCCCCTTATCGTTATCAACCCACCCCAGTCTCTCCAGGTAATGGTATTTCCTCTCAAGCTCCCTCTCGTTCTAATGAACCCCTACCATTACCGAGTTTTTCAGAACTTCCTCCCCTAAAACCCCCAACTACTAAAAGTGTTAATGGTTTGGTGCCTCCTCCTCCTGCCAACGCAGTTAATACCGGAAGGAGTACAGTGGGAGCAGTATCTGGTTCGACTGCAACCTCCACTAAAAACCCTAAAGGGTATCGGGTTGTGGTTGCAGTAAATAGTAGTCAGGATAAGACTCGTGTGAGATCGCTGTTTCCTGAAGCCTTTTCCACCTCTTATCAAGGTCGTTCTATGTTACAGGTGGGATTATTTAGTGATAAAGATAATGCTCAAAAAGCAGAACAAAGTCTCAGAAGTATTGGTTTAAAACCAATTATTGTTCCTTAAGAAAAAAAAGAGGTTGTGAAGGGAAAAGTGATCCTTTCTCAACCTAGCCTATAGAAGTTATCTACTATGTAACGGCGATCGCTAGTTTTTCTCCATCTTAAGAAAAAGAGGGTTTCAATTAGAACGAGAGCCGAATCATTACTCGAATTTTCAAGTTCCTAAATCCCTCGAATCCATAAAGAGCCATCGCCAAAATCCCCCATACACACCATTGATATAAGTAAACATAACTGGGACTACAACTAACGTTAATAAAGTAGAGGTAATTAAACCGCCAATGACGGCAATAGCCATCGGACTCCTAACTTGACCATCTGCTCCCATTGCTAAAGCAATGGGAGACATTCCGGCAATAGTTGATAAAGTGGTCATAAAAATGGGTCGTAAACGCGATACCCCTGCCTCCACCAAGGCCTTAAATATGGGTTTACCATCCCTCATATAAGCTAGGGTAAAATCTACCAAAAGAATGGCATTTTTAGTCACTAATCCCATTAATAAAACTATGCCAATTAAAGCAAATAACCCCAATTCGTTTTGAGTTAATAATAACCCTAATAAGGCTCCCCCAATGGATAAGGGTAAGGAGAGCATAATAGCTATAGGATAGAGAAAATTGCTATAAAGTAGCACCAAAACTGCATAAATACAGAGAATGGCTAGACTCAAAGCCCCTGCAAAGCGAGTAAAGACATCTCGCATAATTTTGGCTTCTCCAAAAGGTTGCTCAGACACACCAGGTGGCAAGGGATTCATTGCTGGTAATGCCCGTACTTTTTCGAGTGCATCTCCCAAAGAAATCCCGTCCAAATTCCCTGAAAGTTGTACGCGACGGTTACGATTAAAGCGTTTAATTTCTGCCGGACCGCTACCCAAGCGAATAGTTGCGACTGCATTTAAGGGAATCAAGGTGCCATCATTACTGGGAACCCGTAGGTTTTTCAAGGTTTCAATGTCTTTTCGTTTTTCTGAAGCCACCTTAACACGAATGGGTATTTGACGATCAGGGAGGTTGAATTTAGCTAAGTTTGAATCCGTATCTCCTAAAAACGCTAAAGATGCCGTCCTAGCGATCGCCTGAACCGAAACCCCTAAATCCGTTGTCCGCAAGGGATCGGGTTCAATAATAATCTCTGGTTTAACCAGACTCTGACTAGATGTAACTTCCACTAACCCTGGAATTTGCGCCATTTGTTGTTCTAAGCTATTAGCTGTCTGGCTTAAGGAGATGGGGTTATCGCTGGTAAGGATAATGGACAAATCTTTGTTGCCTCCACCAGCCCCTTCACGACGAAAAGTGACCCTAGCCCCAGGAATTTCCTGCAATTTTGGGCGCATTTGGTCTTCAAACGCTCCTTGAGAGAGATCTCGTTCATTTTTTTTGACAAGTTTCACATACATTAAGGCGTTGTTAACCCCATCATTCCCCACATCAGCCAGAATTTCGCTCACAATTGGACTCGGTTCCATGATTTTCGTTACTTGTTGTATGACTGACTCTGTGTCTTGCAGGGTTGCTCCTGGAGGTAACTCAACAGTGACCTGACTTAACCCAGTATCTAAACTACTAAATAATCCTTTAGGAATATAGGGAACCAATTGTAGACTACCCAGAAAAAAGGCGATCGCCAATGACATAGTGACAAGACGATGACGTAATGACCAGGTTAGAAGACTGCGGTAAGGTTGGAGGGGAGGGCGTTGCTGAGGTTTGGACTGGTTTTGGCGTTTGAGAGGTTTTGGTTTGAGTAAGGCCGCACTTAACATCGGAATCATAGTCGTGGCCACCAGGGTTGAAAACATGGTGGAAACCGCTACTGTCACCCCAAAGGGTTGAAAATATTGTCCAGGAATTCCTCCCATAAAAGCCACCGGAAGGAACACCCCCACAATAGTTGCAGTTGTGGCTACCACAGCTAAGCCAATTTCTACAGCCCCATCCCAGGCTGCCTGCAAAGGGGGTTTTCCCATTTGCAGGTGGGTATCGATATTTTCGATCATACAAATGGCATCGTCTACTAAGTTACCAATAGCTAAAGCTAAGGCTAATAGAGTCATGTCATTGAGGGTATAGTCAAATAGCTGCATAACCCCAAAAGTAGGAATTAGGGATAAGGGAAGGGCAACGGAAGTAATCAAGGTAGCCCGCCAATCTTTGAGAAACAATCCCACCACAATTACCGTGAGTACACATCCTAAAATAAGGGCATCAAAAGTTCCTTTATAGGAGTTGCGAATGTAATCGCCTCTGGTAAAAATTAGGGAAAATTGTAGGTCATCAGGGAGGGTTTTTTCTAACTCAGCAATGGTTTTGCGAACTCCTTCTTCTACGCTAACTAATGTACTGCCGGTACTACGCAAGACGGAAAATCCTACTACTGGTTGACCGTTGAGATAAGCAGATTGACGAGGATCATCGTAACCATTCCTCACCTCCCCTAAATTAACGAGAGGTACTGTATCACCATTGGGTAAGGTAATGGGGTAAGACCTTAAATCTGGCAGAGACTTGGTACTACCAAGGGTACGGACATTTTGCTCATTGCCCCCGACTTCTGAACGGCCTCCTGGTAAATTGATGTTAAAGTTACGAATTTGCTCGTTAACTTGGGTTGCTGTAAGACCATAAGCTAAGAGTCGATTGGGGTCTAAATCGACTCTAATTTCGCGATCTACGCCGCCAATGCGATTAATCTGGGCAACCCCTTCCACATTAAGTAAGTCTCTGGCAATTTTGCGATCCACTAAATCACTTAATTCTTCTACTGATCGCTGTTCAGAGGAGACGCTATAGGTGAGGATTGCTCCTCCTGCAAATTTTACTTGTTTGATAATTGGTTCTTCAATGTCTTCGGGCAAGTCTTGGCGAATTTGGGTGACTGCGTCGCGGACATCATTGAGAGCTTGATTGGTATCAGTTCCTAAGAGAAAGTTAATGGTGGTGTTGGAGGTCCCATCGCTGACGTTAGAGAGGATTTCTTCAATATCTCCCAATCCTGCCACTGCATCTTCAATTTTCTTGGTGACTTGGGTTTCTAATTCTGTTGGTCCGGCTCCTCTTTGAGTGACAGTAATCTGAATAATGGGAACATCAACATTAGGGCTATTATCTATCCCTAAATTAAGAAACGAGAATAATCCTACGATTGCCATAATCATAAAGGCAAGGAGGACAGCAATGGGGTTTTTAATCGACCAGGTTGAGAGGTGAAAAGACATAGGTTAACTGCATTTTTACAAATGGTTTTTGTATAAGAAAAGAGAATTTTTAGCTAGGGTCTTCACCCGACATTTTTGATAAAACTTCCTCGTTAACGACGAGGTTTAAATTAATAGGTAATGGAATCTCCGTCTTTGAGATAAGCTGCCCCTTTTAAAACTAGGCGCTCTCCATTTTGCAGTCCATCAACTATTTCTATTCTTTGATTAGAGAGAATCTCTCCGACTTCGACAAATCGAGCTTTTACGGTATTATCCGGTTGTACCAGATAAACTAAGTACCGGCCATCGGTTTGGGGTAAAACTCCACCCATTGGTGCAATGAGAGTTTGGCTGGCATTCGTTACAATCGCTGCTGATAAAAACATTCCCGGTTTTAGAGATGTTTTTCTGGGTAAATCTACAGCGACAGTGGCTTGACGCGACTCTTGATCAACTATTGGCTCGATTTCGCGTACTCTTCCCTGCAGTTTGAGATTACTATCCGCAGACGAGGTGATCATCACAGTCTGTCCTGGACGAATCAGTATCAATTGGGTTTCGGGAATTTTGACTTGTAATTCTAAGCGTCCATTTTCGATAACCGTAAACAATGGCTGAGAGGATTTGGTAACATCTCCCACCCGTGCTTCTCGTTGAGCGATTTTTCCCCTCACGGGACTAATTATCTTGGTATCTTTGAGTTTAGCTGCGTTAATCTGATATTGCGCTTTGGCTTCTGCTAGTTGGGCCACTGCTTGAGCGATAACTTCATCCCTCGGACCTGCCTCTAACTGGACAAGTTTTTGTTGGGCTTCTCGAAAACTGGCCCGAGTTTGTTGTAGTTGAGCTTTTTTAACTTGTGCATCATTGAGGACTTCATCAAGGCGATCACGGGTGATTGCACCATCGACTTCTAAGCCTTGATTTCTCTGTACTCGCTGTTGGGCTAGAGCTAAACCCGCCTCAGCTTCAGTGATTTGAGCTTGAATCTGTTGAACGGTGGCTCTAGCTTGGGCAATTTCTTCAACTCGATTTCCTGCCCGAAGTTCCGCTAAACGAGCTTCTCCTTGGGCGACGGTTGCTTTAGCTTGTTGTAGTTGAGCAACCTCAACTGAATTATCTAAGGTAGCTAAGAGTTGTCCTGCTCTTATGAAGTCCCCTTCATCTACTAAAACTCGCTGAATTTGTAATCCAGTTGCTCGAGAAAGAATGGGGATGGATTCAAAAGCGGCAACGGTTCCAGTTGCCTTGAGAGTTCGATTGACAAAACCAATTTTGACTTTCCCTACTGTTACTTTCTGAGCAGAGGTTTGAGTCTCATTGAGGATAACTGGGACTGAGTCTGATTTTGTTTGGGGGGGAACTGAAAGAATTTTTGTTATCCCTAATGTCCCCATAATACCGATCCCTATACCAAAGATAAGTTCCCGTATTTTTATTCTCGAAGGCATTTGTCTTGGAGGTAAATCTTCAGATGACGCTAATTTCAGGGATGAGTTTTTAAGCATTGATTCTGATTTGCCCTCAGATTTGGAGTAGTTTTCTTTGGATGAGTCTTGCATCACGGCTATTGTTCAATAATTAATAGATTTTGACAGTGCTTTATGTTAAGCTTGAGGTTAAAATGGGGGTCTATCTTAATCATTTTATTTATTTTTCTTTTTTTTAGTTATCTTGTTGAACCAATAACCCCCACCAGAAAACGGCGAGGGAGGCTTGATTGATTATCTCTGTTTTTCTCCTAATTGTCCACTGAAAAGTATAGTCCTTCTGCTGTTCTTTCTGACTAAACTTCTCCTCCATATACATATACTACTTTGGACAAAAAACCCTGTATTTAAAGGCTTTTGTGAACTATTCTTCAGGGGTGTAGTACCGTTTTTCTGTTTGAACAGAATCGTTGAGCGCAGTCCCCATCTAAAATCTGTGATTTAGATGGGGAAGAGCGAAACCAGTAAATAAACGCGAAGCATCCTTATAAATTATGTTACTGTATTGTTAAGTCAACAGAATTTTTAGTCGTTATGGGTAAGTCTAAAACCAAACGTAAAACTAAAAAGAAAAAACCGAACTCCATGCTCCGTACAGATGTTTGGAAACTTAAGGTAACTTATGTAGAGAAAAAGTTATTATTGTTGACAGTTAAAGAATATAGAAGATTTTTAAAACCTTTAGTTTTTATTGTTAATGGTGAATGGAAATCAATTGGGAATTTAACCGATAAAGAGAAAGTGAATCATCTAGAAAAATCTATCCATTTAACTAGCAAAAATCCCAATCCAAAATATTCATATTACCAGAAAGTTATTAATAAATATCCATCATTTCGCAAGTTTCCTAGTTACTTAAGAAGGGCTGCTATAGCTGATGCTATTGGCATCGTTTCGAGTTTTCAGACTCGTTACAGAGAATGGCAATCAGGGATAAGAAAACATAAGTTTGTTAGACCACCTCGATTAACAGCAATGTGTCAATCAAATCCTGCTTTATATAAGGGTCAACAGGTCAAATATAATGATGATTATCAAAAAGTTTCTCTCAAAGTTTGGAATGGTTTTGATTGGGGATGGTTAGAAGAAATATCAGTTAAAGGTCATGGACTTAACAGACATAAGGTAATAGGTAATCAAATCAAATCACCAGCTTTAGTTGTTAATGCTAAGACTTGTCAGCTGTCAATGCCAGTGAAAATTAAACCGATTAAAAAGGAGGATTCAGATTATGTTTGTTCCGTAGATTTAGGAATTAATAATGCTGCTACTTGTTCAATTGTCGGACGGGACGGTACTGTAAAGGCTCGGAAATTTATCAATCTGGCTAGAGACATAGACCGTCGAAATAAACGTAAGATGATGATTACTAAAAAGTCAAAACAGACTCAGAGAAAAACAGGAGAAAAGTTTGTTAAAGGCTTTTGTCGAGGGCTTTATCGGAAGTCAAGTAATATCAATTTAGAAATCTCTCGTAAAGTGTCTAGAGAAATAATTGAGTTTGCTAAACTTCATGATGTTAAAGTAATTGTCATCGAAAACTTAGCAGGATGGAAAGCTAAGGCCGGAAAAAAAGGCACTTTAATGAGACAGAAGTTTCATTTATGGTGTCATCAACAAATTGTAGAGATTTTAAATAACCGATGGAGAGAATTAGGGGGAGATGTGCAAACAGTCAACCCTAAATATACCAGTGCTTATGCTTTTGATGGTAGTGGGAAAGTTAAACGCAGTAAAAAGAATTATTCTTTGTGTAGGTTTCCAAATGGCAAACAGTATAATGCCGATTTGTCCGCCTCATATAATATCGGGGCAAGGTATTGGTATTCTGTCTTAATTGGTGATAAGTATTTCTAAGCGCGTATTTGTTAGCAAAAGTTCTACAAATACACTGCGGACACCAGTTTGCTTAGGGACACTTAGAAGTCTAAAAACTTCTGGGTGCAAGTGAATCCCCATCTATAATCTTTGATTTAGATGGGGTGTGTTCAAATTCTAAAGCTATGATGATGGTATGAGGATGTCACAAATTAACTGTAAGAGACAATATATTGTATGGATTTAATTGCGCTAGAGAATTTTCTAGATAATAGTTCCTTTCTGATTCTATTCCTAACCATGCTCATCTATTGGGGAGGCGCAGCTTTTCCCCGTTTGACATGGTTGCCCACCCTAGGGACCACAGGGGTAGCGATCGCTAATCTCTGTATGGCCACCCTATTGGGAGCTAGATGGTTAGAAGGGGGCTATTTTCCCTTAAGCAACCTTTATGAGTCCCTATTCTTCTTAGCTTGGGGTATTACAGCCATACATCTTGTGGCTGAACAAATGAGCCGAAGTGCCTTGGTTGGAGTGGTGACAACCCCTGTAGCTATGGGAATTACTGCTTTTGCCGCCCTAACCTTACCCCCAGATATGCAGACTTCGGCCCCTTTAGTGCCGGCATTGAAGTCCAACTGGTTAATGATGCACGTTAGCGTTATGATGCTCAGTTATGCAACCTTGATGGTGGGTTCTGTGTTAGCGATCGCCTTTTTAGTGGTTACTCGCAACCAAGAGATCGAACTCAAGGGAAGTTCTGTGGGAACAGGGGGTTATCGAGATAAGTTGGGACGAGAGTTACTCAGTAACATTGATCAACAACCCACTATGAACTTCGCACAAAATAATGGTAGTGGCGTAACGGCTGTGTTAGAAACAGTGGCCGTGAGTTCTCAAAAGGTTATTCTTTCTCCTCAACGTCTCAGTTTAGCGGACACTTTAGATAATATTAGTTATCGCATCATTGGTTTAGGGTTTCCTTTGCTCACCATTGGTATTATTGCCGGGGCAGTTTGGGCCAATGAAGCTTGGGGATCTTATTGGAGTTGGGACCCTAAAGAAACTTGGGCTTTAATTACTTGGTTGGTATTTGCCGCCTATCTTCATGCCCGTATTACCAAGGGTTGGCAAGGGCGTAAACCGGCTCTGTTAGCAGCGAGTGGTTTTGTGGTGGTTTGGGTGTGTTATTTAGGGGTTAATTTATTAGGTAAGGGTTTACATTCTTACGGGTGGTTTTTTTAGAAATGATTTGGGTGAGCATTTCTCACCCAATGCTCAGAATTTTGGTGTTAATTTTTTTATCTTTAATCAAAAATCTTTTTCCTCCTTTGATAGAAGTTATTAGAATGGATATGAAAGGGTGTGCGGAGCGAATCTTTTACCAGTAACCTATCAACTTGTTGAAAGTTAGTGGAGGATTTGCTATGAATTGCCGCAAATTATTGCGCAATGTGGGAATGGGTAGTTTAATTGCACTTCCCATCGTCCTAATGACAGCAACTGTCGCCGAAGCTGATAATAATTTAACCATTCATAATCATACCCAAAGCCACATTAGTGAATTGTATGTTTCTCCTGAATGGTCAAGATATTGGGGAAACGATAGACTGTATACAAACCTAAAACCTGGAGATAGCATTACCCTATCCTTCAAAGGGGCTACCTGTGTTTATGATCTTCTGGCTAAAGATGGAAATGGCAATGAGGTTCCCCCAGGAGGTTTCGGTGGGTTGAATTTATGCGAAACTAATAATTTCGCTCTCACCAACAACAGTATCAGGGTTGTAAAATGGCCTTAAAATTGTTGCCTGTGACTACGAACAAGTTGCCTTAAATTCGTAAAATCTAAATAATTATCTTGGCCTCAAAAAGTA
This sequence comes from Crocosphaera sp., assembly GCA_030064935.1. Classification (GTDB taxonomy): domain Bacteria; phylum Cyanobacteriota; class Cyanobacteriia; order Cyanobacteriales; family Microcystaceae; genus Crocosphaera. The sequence continues at coordinate 12,344 of JASJEA010000093.1, forward strand.
AAATAAAGGCAACAAGAAGTGAGGGGTGAAATATTTGCTAACTCGATGGACTTTGACTTCGATACCCATAAAAATCAAGTCTGAAGTTAGCACAGACAAAGTTCGTGGAGGATTTACTATGAACTGTCATAAATTGTTCACAAATTTGGGGATTGGCACCTTAATCGCTCTTCCTATAATACTAGCCAATCCAGAAGCAACAAGAGCAGAACCCCGTGAGTTGATGATTCATAATCATACGGGAACGTATATTGTCTGGTTATATGTCTATCCCAGTTCGGAGCGATACGATGACTCGGAGAGTGTTTCTGAGAAAACGATAGACAGACTAGGCCCGTTCGACATACTCAGTCCACGAGAGACGATTAAAGTCACACTACCAGGCTCAGACTGCAATTATGACATCATTGGTAGAGGTTTTGATGGCAATGATGTTCCTGTGGGCGGTGTTGCCGAATTTGATATCTGTGATAATCGTAGTATTGGCCTCACTTATGTGAGTATCACACCAATTCCCGAACAAACTGCACTTAGGTAGAACAGGTGATGTTTGTTAAGGATCTTTTTAGAAAGACCAACGAATGATTTAGGGGGAATTTCCCCCTAAAATGTTGTAATTAGCGAAAAAAGGTGATTATCGTTAAAGTTTTGATTAAGGGAGCATAATCAGAGAACCTACGTCACTTATAAATAAGATGTGCTAATGTAGCAGTTTCCACACTTGTGAGCTACAAAGCTTATCGCTTTGAGATGTTGGTGTGAGTATTATAATTCATGTTTCTCAAAATTCGTTCTTCAAAACCAGAGACTAACGTTGTCCCCCGTCGCAGAGGAAAAAAAAGACTTCTTCCTCTGATTTTTATCTTAACGTTGGGTTCGTGGTTAGGCTATAAACAATTACAAACTTATTTTGTGCAACCCGAAGCCATATTTGTTCTGGGTGGGCACGAGGATCGAGAGCGTTTTGCAGCCAAATTAGCTGTTGAAAATCCTCACATACCCATTTGGGTGTCTTCTGGTAGCCCTCAAGACTATGCCACTAAAATCTTCACTAATGTGGGCATCAAAAGCGATCGCCTACATCTAGACTATCAAGCAAGGGACACTGTCACCAATTTTACTAGCTTGGTCAAAGAGTTAAAAGCACAAGACATTAACAGTGTTTATCTTATCACCTCTGACAATCACATGAATCGAGCAAGAATTATTGGAGAAATTGTTTTTGGAAGTCAAGGAATTCTCCTCAAACCCATTGCTGTTCCCTCTAATGGTTCTCCAGAACCCATAGAAAAAATGATTAGAGATGGAGGCAGATCAGTGCTTTGGTTGCTGACGGGAAAAACAGGAGAAAGTTTAGTTTTACACTAATTTTAACTATTGGAACGGCGAGTCTTGCGACGTTGATTAGAAAAAATCCGCTTTATTAATTTAGGAATATCTTCAAGATTATTGGCTATTTTAACACCCGCCTTTTTAAACCTAGTGATCGTTTGATTTTCCCTGGTGCTTGTTCCCGTCTGATAGGATAACTGACTGGTAATAATACTGGTTGCATCCCCAAAACTTCGGTAAATAGGGGCTTCAAACCCTGGAAAATAAACAATGACCGGTTTTTCAATAGCTGAGCGAATATACTCCGAAGCTAACAACTCCGTACTACTATAAGGTTGTCCCAATAAAACGATCGCCTCAGTGGTTTCATCCTCTTCCATAATTTGTAACCACTGTTCAAAATTCGATCCCATGACTCGATCCGATCCCAAACTAATAGCCAAAGACTGACCAAAACCGTTTTGAGTCAGGGTTCTGGCCACCTCGTCCATTAAGCGATCGCAGCGACTAATAATCCCCACAGGGCCAGGGGTATAATAGTTTGGTTCCATCACTCCCAACCAAAATTGATGGGGAACCAATAACCCTTCACTCCCTGAGCCTAAGATAAAGGTATTGGTAGCTTGAGCTTGACTAAGAAGGGTAATGAGATCAAGGGGGGGAACCGCAGACGTAACGATCACTAACTGTTTAATGCCGGCGGATATAGCCTCTAAACCTGCATCTAAGACCTCATAAGGGGGGGTTAGAATGAGACTAATATCGATCTGTCCTACCTGTTTCACCGCCTCTTCTACTAGGGTAAACACAGGAATATCACTGAGGGCGGGGGGATCATCTTCAAGGCTAATACCAGCCACAATATTCGTTCCCTCAGCTTTCATACGTGCCGCATAATTGATGCCGAGAGGATGAGTGATCCCTTGAATTAAAACTTTACTATCTGGTTGCCATTTCATTGAAATTTTGGGTAGAAACCCCGCCCCTGTTGTTCCATCCCCAGATATGAGGAAACCTCAGACGGAGTAGTGACATTTTAGGACGGCTTTACATTATTTAAGTATCAAAGATTTTCTCATAATTGCTATGAGCTAGTTAAGGCAACAGCTTTCTCCACAGCCCCTTTAAGGTCTGTAAACCAATGAATCGGTATGTTATCCACAGATCCTTGTAAGGGCTTTAAATCAACGTTTGTCAGTCTGACTACCCATTGGGGGGATGGGTTTGACAAGCTTTCGGCTCTTTGACGCAAAGTATTCGCTCCGGTTGGTCGAGGTAAACGTTCTTCGCTATCAGTCACAACCAACAAGGATTGACAATAATCCATAATGGTTTGGGCGGCTAAGGCCGAAGTCTCATGACCACTAACAATATTAATTAAGATAACTTGCAGATGAGCCAGATTCATCAATTTATCCAACGCAATTGTTAGCTGTTTAATCAAAGACTTGCTGCTACTTTTTTCTTCAACCACAAATGCCCCTAAGGGTTGTCCTTTGTGAGTTGTCGTCATATCCCACGTAGCTAGGGTTAAACCCCAGCCATTGACCACCATGCCCACATTGCCGCTTTTTTCCCCGCCTCCGAGCCAACGGGGTTTTTGCGGGGGAATGGTAACGAGCTGATTGGGGGAGCTTATAGAGGCGATATCATCGACTTGGGGAGTTAAAAAACTAACCAAGTCTAAATGACGCGATAAAGCCGTATCATTGACGGTAATTTTCCCATCTAACGCCATCACCTCCCCAGAGGGGCTTACTGCAAGAGGATTAATTTCAATCAAATCGAGGTCTTTCTCAATCAACAATTGATACATTTTTTCCACTATGGCACTCACCCCGTGAATCAGACGACCTTGTAGCCCCATTTTGGTGGCCAAACGGCGGGCATAGAAGGGAGAAAACCCTTGATCCAGGACGACTTTGTGCATATGTTCTAAGAGCGTTTCTACATCTATCCCCCCTCTGGCTGAACCCATTAACACAGGACGTTGTAGTTCATAATCTAAGAGAATGGAGAGAAAGAACTCTTTGTGGGTGTTGTAACGGGCTTCGGCGAGAATGACTTCAGGATATTCTCCTAAAATCGGTAAGCTAAAAATGGCTTGGGCTGCAGCCACCGCATCAATAGTATTCTGGACAAAACGAATTCCTCCAGCCCTTCCTCGCCCCCCAGAATGAACTTGGGATTTTAAGACCACTGGATAGGGGATTTGAAGGTGTTTGAGTTCACTTAATTGGGCAATGGGTTGAGAAGGTAATACGGGTATACCCACTTGATGAAAGAGTTCTTTAGCCTGATATTCCAATAAATCCATTTGATTAACGAACTTGTTTGAGACTTTCCATCTTTTTATTAAACAATTCTGTCACTAAACTTAGCACTGTACGGTTTTCCCGAACTTTAATATTGGCGGTTATAGACATTCCTGATTGTAAAGGGATATCCCGTTCAGTGGTTTTTAAAGATTGTTGATCCATTTTGACTTTAGCAGGAAAGCGATAGTATTGATAAATTTGATCTGGTTCTAAGGCATCGGAGCCAATGGAGATCACCCCTCCTTTAATGTCTCCAAACTCACTAAAGGGTAAAGAATCAATTCTTACATCGACTTTTTGTCCCACTCGCACAAAGGCAATATCTTCATTAGTGATGTTTACCTCAGCTATTAGGTTATCATCAGGAACAATTTTCAAGAGTGGTTCGATTTGGTTGGGGGGCGGCACATAACCGGGGAAGGCTTTGAGATCAAAGACTGTTCCAGAAACAGGGGCTTTAATTTCTTGATATTTTAGGTTGACATTGGTTCTGCTGATTTGACTCGTCACTTCAGCAATGCGTTTGCCATTTTCCACAATGGTTTTATTGAGTTGAGTATCAATATCGGCAATTCTTTCGTTGTTATCTGAAATGCTGTCACGGATATCTTTTTCTGTGAGGTTAATGGTATTTTCAAAGCGGGCCTGAGCTTGATTGATGGAGATTTCTAGGCGTTTTTCTTCTTCACTAAAGCGTTCGATTTCCTTAATACGATCTTGAACTTGTTGTTTTTGGCGATCGTATTCAATGGTTCCATTGGCCCTCATTTCCGTAAGTTGTTGTAGTCTTTCGGCAATAGTTTGTCGTTGCCTTTCAACTTGTAGTTTGGCTACTCCTCCTTCCTCGGCTAAGGGTTCAATATCTGCTAAAATGTCTTCTTCGATGGCGAGAGCTTTTTTGACTTGCACCATTGCTTCTTTATTTCTTAGTTCAATCTCCCCTAATACCTTGCGATCGTCGACTAATTGGTTTTTGGCATCGGCTAACTGCACTTGGGTTTGAGTCAGTTGCTTGCCTAATTGCCCCATTTCTAGTTGGGCTGCGAGGGCGCGAGAAGATGACTCGGCCTGAGAGGCACGTAGTCTCTTCCGTTGTTCAGCCGTGAAGGTGATTCCAGGGATTATATTTCCCAGTTGAGCTTGATAGAGTTTGTTTTCTGCTATCAAAGCGGCACGGTTACGGGCCAGGGCAGCGACTTCTGCGGGTAAATCTAGTTTCAGAATCGCCTGTTCGACGGAAGTTGGATCGAGGGATTGATTCATCAAAACCCGATAAAATTTATTTTCCTGCTCTAAAGATTTCTTAACTTTTTGTAGGGATTTTAATTCTGCGGCACTGGCTTCTGAGTCTAAAATTATGATGGTTTCTCCTTGGTCAACTTTTTGCCCATCTTTAATCAATACTTCTTCGACAACGCCATTAACTGGTGATTGCACTTCTGTAACGGCCCCTTCTGGTTTGAGTTGGCCTTGGGCGGCAACCACCTGCTCAATTTTGGCAATGGATGCCCAAACAATACTAGCGGTGGTTACCCCAATAATGCTCCAGACAACGCCTCTTGACCAACTGGGAGATTGACGTAAGATGACGGATTGTTCTGAAGTGATGGGGGCTAATAGATTCCTAGATAAAGGGTCATTTGAGCCTTGGGTTTTGGCTAAAGCGGAGGATTCCTCTTGGGAATTCTTTTGCGTTAAATCGTCATTTCTGTCTTGTTTTCCATTAGTGTTACTCATAATAGTTACCTTATTTTAGGATTTTACGGGTGTTTGTGGTATTTCAGTTACTGATTAGCTTCTTGTTGTTGATAGAGGTAGTAATAACGACCTTCGAGCTCCATTAATTCTGCGTGGGTTCCTTGTTCGACAACCGATCCTAAATCCATCATTAAAATGACATCAGCACTTCTGATGGTTCCTAAGCGGTGGGTAATAAAGAAAACCGTGCGATCGCTGAAGGCCTTTAAGAGGTTTAAACAAACTTGTTGTTCGGTGGCGTAGTCTAAGGCGCTGGTGGCTTCGTCCAAAACCAGAATTTCTGGTTTTTGCAGAACGGATCGCGCAATGGCGATCCTTTGCCTTTGTCCCCCTGACAGAGCCGATCCTCTTTCCCCTACATTGGTATTGTACCCATTTGGAAGAGACATAATAAACTCATGGGCAACAGCGACGGTTGCGGCTTCGATAATTTCTTCTGTGGTGGCATCTGGGTTAGTCAGAGCGATGTTATCTTGTACCGTTCCCTCGAACAGTAGAGTTTCTTGGGGAACTACTCCCACCTGACGACGAAGGGAGTATAGTTCCACTTTAGAGATATCGTAACCATCTATTAAAATGCGACCGGATTCTGGTTCGTATAACCGTGAAATAAGTTTGGTTAGGGTGCTTTTTCCAGCACCACTGCCCCCGACGACTGCGATAAAGGTTCCGGGGGGGAATTCAATACTAATATTTTTCAGTTGTAGGGGCCCGTGTTGTTTGAAGCGAAAGGAGACGTTTTCGTATTTAACGCCCCCTTTAATGGCGGGCATGGGGATATTAGTCCGATCCTGTTCCGCTTCTTGGGGCGTATCTACAATATCGGCTAACCGTTCCAAGGAAAGGGCAGTTTCTTGGAAGTTTTGCCATAGTTGGGTGAGACGTAAAATTGGTGAGGTAACGTAACTGGCGATGATTCGGAAGGCGATTAACTGTCCTAAACTCAGTTGTTGTTCTAGAACTAAATAAGCCCCTACCCACAACACTAATAACCCTGAGAGTTTATTGAGAAAGCCACTGGTGGAACTGGCCAAGGTGGAGGTGATCACGGTATTAAAACCGGCAGAAACGTAACGGGCGTATTTTTCTTGCCATTGCCAACGGGATCTTAGTTCGATATTCTGCGCTTTGACGGTTTGTATCCCTGACATCACTTCCACTAAATAGGATTGAGTTTGGGCATTTCTTTCGGCTTTTGTTCTCAGTTGACGGCGGATGGTTGGGGAGAAAATTAAGGTCATGGCCACAAACACAGGGACAATACCCAAAGCCACTAAGGTTAATAAGGGACTATAGACAACCATCACTGCAACGTAAACCACGGAAAAAACCGCATCTAATACCACCGTCAAGGCTGTCCCTGTCAAGAATTTACGGATATTTTCTAACTCATTGACTCTGGTGGATATTTCTCCCACTGGCCGCCGTTCAAAATAGCGTAGGGGCAATCTTAGGAGGTGATCGATAATTTCTGAGCCTAAACTCATGTCGATGCGGTTCGTTGTATCCACAAAGAGATAGGTTCGCAGGGTTGTTAAGACGGCTTCAAAAATGGCAATCATGAGGAGGAATGTGCCTAAGACTTGTAGGGTATCGGCACTATTCTGCACAATCACCTTATCAATAATCACCTGGATCATGAGGGGATTGGCTAAGCCAAACAATTGCACAAAAAATGAAGCAATAAACACCTCCACTAATACCCGACGATATTGTTTGAGGGCAGGGATAAACCAACTCAGACCAAATCTCTGTTGAGGGGTATCTTTGGTGGGTTGGAGTAATAATATTTCCCCACTTTCTCCCCAACTTTCTAAAAATTCCCTCGGACGACGACGCAAAATTCCTAATTCGGGTACAGCGACGACTACCTCTTTATCGTTGACATCGTAGAGGATCGCTAAACTGTCTTGCCAGTTAATCAGGGCGGGGGTTTTTAGCTGGGTAAAGGAGGAGGCAGGAATTTTGATTAATTGAGCATTGAGTCCCATTAATTCGGTGATAGCACCACAGAGGGGTAAGGAGAGGGTGCCTGTGCGTTGTAGTTGTTGGGCGAGGATGCGACGAATGACATCGCGACGATAAGGCATACCAAAATACTGACTGAGCATTTGGAAACAGGCAGAGCCTACCCCTAGGGGGGTTTTTCCTTTCATAAAGGGATAGGATTTTCCTTTTCTTTGTCGCGGTGGGGATGGCTCAGGAGGTGGGGCAGTGCCAACGACTTCTACTTCTGCATAGGGAATTTCTTCTTCTACTGCTACTTCGTCTGTAATGGAAGAATCTGAGACTCCATTCTGGCTAACTACGGGCTGTTCTACAGATGGGATACTGTCTAGGTCTAGTTGGGGTAAGATGACAATACGGGCTGGTTTGCTGCCTTGGATGCGGATTTTTCCTTTTTGTTCTGGGGTGTTTAAATTACTGCCCACTTCAAAGGTTTCGAGATCGCCTTTGTCGCTAACTAACCACAGTTGTTGTTCGTTGTCAGGGGAAATAGTCTGATTGTCGGGGTTTAAGTAGTGAACTTGAGCATCTTCTAGCAAATCTTGGGCTAGATTTTTAATGTTGATGTCCCCCCGCGCTTGTTCTGCGAGATAAGTGCCTAGGATATCGTAAAGTTCGACTAGGGTACATTCTCCTTGAAATTTTTCTTTGAGACTGGGATATCTTTCCAATAATGCCCGAAAGTCTTCTTGTTTGATTGCTAACCCCACGGCTTCGGTAGAGGCGATTACGGTTTCACAAGGAACTCCTCGGATTAAGTTCACTAGACCCAAGATCGCCCCAGGTTCGAGTCTTTCTAAGGTACTGGGCATTTTTGTGCTGGGATCGTATCCCAATAAACGACCTTGCCCTTCTAGAAGAATGGTCACATAGGCGGAAACTTTCCCTCGCATAAGGATAACTTGACCCATACGATAACGCCAGATTTGACACTGGTTGGCTAGGTCAACGATGGCTGCGTCGGCCAGTTGTTCAAATGGGTCTAAATGACGCAAAAAATCTTGTATATCAGTGGTAGTATGGGCCATAATGACGGACTCAGGTTAAGCGGGTTAGATAAGTGCATTTCCTACGTTTGGCTGAGGGTTGGGAATTATTGTTTTCCCCTCGAAGGCTTTACACTTTTGTTTATAGTTAATCCTTTCAATAAATGCAACGTTTCTGGAATGATATATTCGAGCTTTATTGTTAATTTAAATCTTCAGTATAACTCTCTTTCTCCTCAACCGGGTCTTTGTCTTTGTCAGGATAGAATGAAACATTTTGTTGCAGTTGAGCTAACAACCATCCTTGAAACAATTCCTGAAGCAGTCGTTGTCTCGTTTTTTCATCTAGTTGGGCTGAGACATATTTTTCTAATCTTAGAATAATCCACCAGTCTCCGACTTGGGTGGGGGGGGATAGTTGTCCAGGTTTACTGGCGGCTAAGATTTGGCTGATTTTGGGGTGGGGAACATTCAATTCTACAGGACCGAGGAGTCCCCCTGTTTGGGCTTCTGAGCCTTGGGAATACTCTCTGGCTAGTTCGCTAAAGGTATTTTCCCCTTCTTGGATACGAAAGTAAAGTTCTTGGGCTACCCCTGGCTCTCTGGTCCGAATTAGGGAATAGACGACGCGATCTAATTGTCCTTTACATTTGACGAAATAGGGATCTAGTTTATCCGCCCAGGTGAGTTGTTTGAATTTTTCTATTTTTATATCTCTAACGGTCAATTTTTCGAGTTGTTCTAGATTCATCCCATGAGTATCTAACCAGATTTGTCGCTGAGTTTCATCGGCAATTTGCTCTTTTTGATAAAATTGCTGTTGTGCCTGTTGCATCTCTTCTGGGCTACAGGTTATGTCGCTGATGGCTTCTTCTATAATGATTTCCTGGGCGAGTCTTGGCAGTAGTCGGTATTGGGCTAATAAAGGGTATAAGTCTTGGGAAGAGATTTCTCGATCGCCTATCTTCAACACAGTGTCCATATTTGTCGTTGTTCCATTAACAAGATTCATTGTATATTTTCTGTCTTCTCTGTAGTGAAATTTGTGGTCAAATGAGCAATCTATCGGTAAATTTAATCTTATGGGTTCAACTTTTCGGCTAATCTGACCAAGCAATGATAGTCTTATTTAAGAATCTGGCGACAGAATCAACCCCTTCAATCGGTTTGTCGTACTTTAAGGGCTCGTTCTTCTTCCAATTCTTTTGTGAGAAAATAGTTCAGAAAAGTACGAATCAAAGTAATAGCGGCTAATTTTCCCAATGCTTCAAAAGAAGGTGCAATGGTGGTACTTAAAATATCCGAACCTAGTTGAAATTCCAGGGCCAAAGCTAGAGAACTACCAAAACGAAGACGCAACTCCAGGAAAGGGAAGGAAAGACGACGAGAACTTACTATAACTAACTGCAGAGACACTATTATTCCATAAACCACACACAAAACTGAAATAAACTCTAAGCTAAGACGGACCAGTGTCACGAAATGCCTTAAACTGTCTTCTAAAGATCCTAATAACTCCATAATAATCCTGAGAGATTGTTATCAAAAAGTAATCTTGTTGACTTTCTATAATTGATTTTAGTCTTTTTCTATCATCCATGAGTATAACTACGGGTACTGGGAGAAAATTACCAGATGATTTCCTCATAACCACCGAGGAAAGCCCTCAAGAATCTGCCTACAATAAAATCACATTCATATAAAGATTGAGGTTTATATAAAATGGTTTTCACCTCAAGTGATAGCAAACAGGAAACAAAACAATTAAAGACTAAATTTGAACACAGTTTAAAACAGAAATATCCCAAAAGACATCATCATTATTCCCTGGAAGATTTCTTTTGTTTTCAAACAGAAACAGGTAGTATTATTGATTGGAATGAATCCCGTAATATTCTCACCAGTGAAGACTTTATTTTAGGTTTAATTGAAGGATTAGAAGAAGAAATTGGTAGTGCTGCTGGAGTCGTTACCTATAACATTGGTAAAGAATGGGGAAAACGAGATGCAGACTTTTTTCAACAATGGTTATATTCTGAATATGAATATGATAAACCCCTCAATAAAATGAACCTTAACTATATTTTAGAAGCTTGGTGGTGGCCTTTTACTTCTCAGGGTTGGGGAAATTGGGAGGTGGATATGAGTGAACAGAAAAATGGCTTTATGTTTGTCAATATTTTTGATTCTGCTGTGGCTCGAACTCTAGGGGATGTGGGTAAACCAGTTTGTCATATTTATGCTGGTTTATTAGCTGGATTCTTTACTAAATTAGTCAATAAAGAACTCAATGCTATAGAGATTCAATGCTACGCGATGGGAGAAACTTATTGTAAGTTTTTGGTAGGGAAAAAAGATCGCATTGATGCGGCAACTTTCTGGTTAAATGAAGGGGCATTAGCAAAAGATATTGAAAAGCGGTTATATAAAGGGGAGTATCTTAAATGATGAGTAGAAAAACATGGTCTAGTATCAGTGTTTATGATTTTTTTCGTACCTATAATTGGATCGGAGAAACGACAGATTTAAAGGCTTTTGATGCAGTTGAGTTATTGGAAATATCTCAGTCTTTATTATCCTCAAATTTGCAAGATTTTCTGAAAAAATCTAACTGGAAGGGACATAAAGATGTTAATTCTTTCTCTCCATTAATTCAACCCTCAAATGAGTCTTTACTCAATCTGTCTGTTAACCATTTTTTCAGAGGAATAGGGTGTAAAAAATCACCAGAAATTGCTCCGAAATCTAATAATTTATCCTTTACCCCTCCTAGTAATACAAATTCTTCTGACTTAGATGTAAACAACTTATCTGATTTATTCTAGAGAAAAAAATGCAAAAAGATTTAGAAACTTTCTTCTATGAAGCTGAAGATCATTATCTCGAATCTTCAGACTTACAATCTCTAAAACAAGCGACAGAAACCCTTAAACAACGGTTAGAAATTTATCAGAATCTACGGGATCAAGAACTACCTATGTTCCAGTGCATTGCTGATAGTTTAGTTGAGGCTTTCCCTGATGAAAATATGCAGCGTTTAGAGCAAGGGTTAAAACACTGGATGTCAGTGATGCGATACGGTACAATGGCTATGTTATTGAATAATCCTGATTATTTCAGACATCGCATTTTAGAGTGGCTAACGGATATGATTCATGCTCAAGAAATGGTAGCCATTGAAACCTATATTTTTGAGAGCTTAATGCAGGGGTTAGAAGAGATATTTTCTTCTGAGCAAATGCTCCTATTGATGCCATTTTTGGAACAAGCAAAAACAATTTTACTCGAAATAAAGCCTGAATGTGAAACTTTAAAAGTGGGAAAATAAAAAATGATTGACATTGCAAATTTAGTAGAAAAATCTTCGTTCAAGGGTAATTATTTTTCTCCTGATATTTATCTTCAAGGAGACTTTGAATTTGGATTATTAGAAAATCGTAGTGGTTCCCGTTTATTGGCACTTCCTCAACCTTTATTAGAAGCACTTTACGCTACCCTAGAAGATGAATTAGGTCAAGGAAGTAGCGTTGCTTTATTCAGTTGTGGTCGTTGGTGGGGAAGGAATTTTTATCAGCGATTTGCCGATGAATTGGGAGAATATTATGGAAAACCCTTAGCAGAAATGAATATGATTCAATTCATTCAATGCTTAAAAGAATGCTGGAAAGCTCATGGTTGGGGAATTCTTGATATTGACCTCAAATATTATCAAAATGGCTTCTTAGTTCCTCAAATCTATAACTCTCCTTTTGCTCAATTTGCTCCTCAAAATAAATATCCTATGTGTTTTTTAGAAGCAGGAATTTTGAGTTCATTTTTTAGTAAGTTAACAGGGGAAGATTTACACTGTGTACAAACCAATTGTGAGTCGATGGGAGCTAATTCTAATTACTTTGTGATTGGTTTGGAAGAGCGAATTAAAACCATAGAATCCTGGCGAAAAGAGGGACATAATCATGATAAGATTATGGAACTATTATGTTCTAATTAATCTAGGTTAAACTAACTAATTTAGGAGACTTTAAACATGGCAAAAAGAGTTAAACTTGATCCAATTAATCAACAGGTTGATATTCTAACAAATGATAATCTTTTGAGTGGTTTATTAGCCAAAGATTTGAACGTTTGGAAAGAATGTGGTGGACGAGGAATGTGTTCCACTTGCCATGTTTTTATTAAGGAAGGAATGGATAGTTTATCCCCTGTTAACCGCCGAGAAATTCGCACAATGGAAGTGATTACAACGGCTAATAAATTCTCTCGTTTAGCTTGTCAAGCAAGGGTTATGGGAGAAGGAGTTGTTGTTGAAATACCTTCGGGGATGTATGTCAGTGAAATCGAAAATATTGAGGATTTAATTGGCAGTCGGGCTAAAGAAAATATCCTTCATCCTATTACAGGTGCGATCTTGGTTGAAAAGAATAAATTAGTTACGCGAACTATGATTACTCAACTCAAAGATACCCAAGTTGAAGTCTCTGAATACATGGCCAAAATTCAAGATGCTTAATTCCTTTCAACCCTAATTATTATATGGAGTAAAAAGAATGTTAACTCAATTTTCAAAACTTAGTTTAGACACCGATGGCCGTTATGCAAGCGATTCTGAATTACAGTTTCTTGAAAGCTATCTTGATTCAACAGAATTAAGAATTAGTGCTTACGAAAAAATCCGTGATAATGAGGAAAAAATTATCGCAGATTGGGAAACTGAAAGAAATAAGATGAAAGATAAATTTTTTGAGAATGGAGGTGAATATGTCAATAAAATGAGTCATCGAGATATCACCATTATTCTTCGTTGTTCTGCTACGGCAATGTTAGTTAATGACCTAGATAAATTAAGAGATGGTATGTTAATTTGGGTGCAAACTATTTTCAAAGCTTGTGGTATGAATGACTGTTCTAAAAATATTTATCGCATTCTGCAGGAGATTATTCCTCGTTATCTTTCTCCTGAAGAAACTAAACTTATTTTGCCTGCTTTACAGGTAAATCAAACAGTTTTAAGTTTGTAAGTTTCTCTCAATTTAAACCCGTTAGTATTTAATCATTTTTCATTCATAATGAATAGTAACCAAACCGCATTTTCTGTAACCTTAGTTAACCCTAAATACAAGTTAAATAAAACCATCAAAGTTGCCTCAGGCGAGTATATTTTAGATATCGCTGAAATGAGAGGAATTAAACATCCTTGTTCTTGTCGTGCCGCCTCTTGTTTTGACTGTTTAGGTAAGGTGATTTCCGGTAACATTGAACAAACAGAAAAGGCTGAATCCTTTCTTAAACCAGATGAATTAGATCAAGGATATGTCTTACTTTGTGCAGCTTCTCCGACTTCAGACTGTACCATTTTAACCCATCAAGAGGAAGAGTATTTAGTTTAAATATTCACCATTAATTAAACTTAAAACAGGATTTAATATCATGGAAAATCAAGTAGAAAAAAAAGAATTAGAAAAAGAAAACAATGAAGGTAATTTGTCGGAAATTTTTGATATCTTATCGGGTGTGGGATTAGTTGGGGGTGCAGTTGGTTCTTTTTTAGGTAATGCCGCTTTTGCTGCCATTCCTCTTTCTTTTTCTCTCGCACTACAAATTGCTAACCGTCGTCAATTAAAAGTAGAATTGTCTCAAATGCAGCAAAGTTCTACAATGGAGATGACGCAGAGACTTGATAGTAATCATTCTAATCTTTTAGAACAATTACAACAATTAAGAGAACTACAAGAAAATAGCTTAAATGAGCAAGATCAGAAATTTCAAACCTTGATCAATGATTTATCCAACCAGATTAAAAATAATGAAGAATCTCTGGCAATTCTAACTATAAAAGAACAGAAACTTGATCAATTTACCCACAACTTAGAATCTCAACAAAAACAAGTAGAGACGATTGTTGAAACCCTACAAAACATTGAAAACTTCTCTCAGATGATTCGTACTAACCCAGAGGGAGCAGAAGCTTATTATCAACGGGGATTAAATCATCAAAAATTAGGAGATAAAACAGGGGCAATAGAAGACTATACAGAAGCCTTACATTTAGACTCTACTCATGCTAAAGCTTATCATAATCGAGGAGTTTTGTTAGCAGATATTGGCAACAAAAAACAAGCCGTTGAAGATTTACGCCTGGCTGCTAAATATTACTTTGAACAAGGTGATATCGAAAGCTACGAAAAGGCGAGAAATCTTTCCAAGGAATTTTATGATATTCG
>JASJEA010000094.1 GCA_030064935.1 Crocosphaera sp.
AGATCCTTAAATTCTTCTGGTTCCGGTCTAGCTCTTGTATCAACAATAATATGAGGATATTTGCGAATAATACTGGTTGATCCTGCCTGGGAAGCAACATGAAACGGTAGTTTGTCCTCTCTAGACCAAATTAACGCTGAGCGGTTGCGATCAGCATCAATCAGTAGGGTGGGGGCTTTTTCTTGCAAATAGGCCGCTAGATGGATAGAAGTAGTGGTTTTGCCCACGCCCCCTTTCAAAGCAGTCACAGAAATGATCATGAGATTAATGAATATTCCTCTTCCGATCCCAGATTACACTACTGTGACACCCTTTTCTGCAATGACAATCCAAAAAGCGTCACTCTTGGGAAACTTATTGCATCTGCTTGCGTCAAGATAAGAGTGTGTGTGAGGAGTAAGAACGAAAGACAAAAGCCCTTGAGGTCGAAACATGGCCAGACTCTTAAGGGCTTTTTTATTTTTCTGCAATGCCAATTCAAAAGACTTGTATCCATTCTTTTATGTCATAATCTGTCCAAATTCCATTTTTCCAATAAGGATCATTTTCAATTAATTCCTTGACTTTTTCGACATTTTCTGATTCATAAATACCAAAAACTTTTGTATTATCTTTAGTTGGTCCAATGGTAATTAAAATACCTGCTTCTTTTTGCTTTTTTAACCCATCTAAATGCTCTTGACGGTAAGGAGTTCTTTTTTCTAAAGCATTTTCGCAGTAGTTACCGAATAAAAAGTATTTTGGCATAATTTTAAACTATTAAAAATGAGATAAGTTTACTGAAACTGAATTGCTTAAGTATTTTATGATTATACCATATTTAAAAAATTTCAATTGCGATCGCTGCTCAATTTCTTGGTTCAATTTGAGGTTATATATTTACACCAATTTTAAAATTTATTGTTCGGTTTTAGTTTAGTTTTTTTTGCTATTTATAGTCGTTTCAAATAAGTTTGAGACAGAGGAATGTGAGCATCTTGCTCACTATGCTAATAAGAGGGGCGATTTATTTTGTCTCATTTTTATATTAATTAATATACTAACTCTTCCTGATATTTATATTGAAAAAATTCAACATAATCAACTATAAATAAATAAATATTTAACGGATAAAGACTTTTGTATCGTTGCTAAAACTATTGAATAAACAGAACAGGATAAACCTTAAAAACAAAAGTCTATTACTGCTTTAAAAGCTGGAATTATTGCTGCTTTTGAAGATATATCAGATAATCCCTATATATCGATTATAGTGGTATTTGTAAAAGGTTGGACAGAAAATGAAACAGATTTCAATAAGAATGTAGAATTTAGAAGAATTACCTCTAGCTCAAGTTGGAAGCTTGGAACTATTTTTTCGGTCAATAATTCAAATATTAAAAATAAAAATAAAAATTCTGAATAACCCTTAAGATACTAAATGGGTGAGTTAAGACGAATGGTTATATTCTTGTTATAAACTCAATCATCGCCTTCTAAACCCACCCTAAGAGAAGCTTTTTTAACTCCGTAAAGTGACCTCAAACTGTTTAACCAAAGTCTGACGAATCTTATCATGAACTGGTTCAACATCTTCATCAGTTAATGTGCGATCGCCTGAACGATAAGCTAAACTAAAAGCCAAACTTCTTTGTCCATCAGGAACGTTTTTACCTTGATAATCATCAAATAATTCGACCCCTGTTAAGAGTTTCCCTCCTGCTTTATTCATGGTTTTAGTTAAGTCTGCAACAGAAACATCGAGAGACGCAAAAAAGGCTAAATCTCTTTCTACTGCGGGATAGCTAGAATAAATTTGAAAATGGGGGGTTAATAGATTATCTTGATTCAATACTCTGAGAAGACAACGAAAGTCTAACTCAAACCCATAAACTTCATCCATTAAGTCTTTGTCTTGTCGTAGTTGGGGATGTATTTGTCCAAAAATTCCTAATTTCTCCCCATTTAACCATAAAGATGCGGTACGTCCAGGGTGCAACCGTTCGTCATCACTTTCGGCTTTATACTCCACAGATAATCCCAACCGTTCAAAGACACTTTCTAAGATACCTTTGGCCTCATACCAACTCATGGGGTTAGCTTTGCCACTTCTTGTCCAGCGACCTTGGGGCAATAAATCGCCTCCCATTATGCCAGCTATATTGTCCCATTCTGCCATTTCTCCGTCAATCTTGCGAAAAATACGCCCAATTTCAAAGCCATTTAATGCGCCGTTACCTTGGGACTGGTTATAAGCAAACGCATCGATAATACCATCTAAAAGATTGGTTCTTAAGGCGGAATATTCAGCAAACAAGGGGTTACTTAAGAATACTTCAGCTTGATCGGGTTTCACCAGGGAATATTGAACTAACTCGGTTAAACCAACCCCTCTAAATACTTCCCTTACTTTGCGTTGGGTTTGATATTCCACAGAGAGTCCACCTGCTTCAGTTTTGTCAGGAAGTTCATCACAGAAGCGATCGTACCCATAGAGACGGGCTACTTCTTCAATGAGATCAATTTCTCGTTCCAAGTCACGATAACGATAAGAAGGAACACTGACAGACCAAACTTTATTTTCTCCAATTGCGGCGGTTAAATTACATCCCAAGTCCCTTAAAATCCGTTCTACATCTTCTGCTGCAATGTTAGTCTTTTGCCCATCTTTCTCCACGGGGCCTAAGACATGATGGATGCGAGCTAAACGTAGCTCAATGGACTCCCCTGATCGATCCGGACGGTGATCACTCATTTGTTGCGTGACAGGGGTTCCTCCTGCTAACTCCGTAATTAAAGCGATCGCCCGTTGGGAAGCTAATTCTAATTCAGATTGATTAATTCCCCGTTCGTATCTTGCTGATGCTTCGCTGCGTAAACTTTGACTACGAGAGGAACGACGGATGGTAACTTGCTCAAATAATGCTGCTTCGAGGAGAATATTTTGAGTTTCATCGGCAACTTCTGTTTCTTGTCCTCCCATAACACCAGCAAGGGCGACGGGGGTATCATTAGCTGTAATGATTAAGTTAGATAGGTTTAACTGTCTCTGTTGATCATCAAGGGTTTTCAGGGTTTCTGTCTCCTTGGCAAACCTTACCCCTACTGTTAGTTGATCTTTGTTTTGTCCTACACTTTCTAACTTCTGAAGATCAAAAGCATGAAGCGGTTGGCCCCATTCTAATAAGACTAAGTTGGTAATATCGACAACGTTATTAATGGGACGAACTCCGGCCGATTCTAAACGTTGTTTTAACCAGTCAGGAGAGGGGGCAATTTTTACTCCTTGGATAACCGTGCCAATGTAAGTAGGACAAGCGTTACCGTCACTGACTTCTACGTTAAGGGGATAACTGTCTTGAGCCGATAAAGAGGTTTGGGGAGGGCTAGGAAGGTTTAAATCTCCTCCAGTTAAGGCCGCCACTTCTCTAGCCACGCCAATCATACTCATGGCATCTGCTCTGTTGGCTGTAGGGGTGATATCTAAAATCACATCATCTAAACCTAAGAAGGGGCGAGCATCTGAACCTAATTGTAGATTCTCTTCTTGAAAAATATGAATTCCGGCGGATTCTTTGGCTAGTCCGACTTCTGCTAAGGAACAGATCATGCCTTCGGACTTGACTCCTCGCAGTTTAGCGGATTTAATTTTTAGGTCAATTTTTGGCAAATAGGTTCCTAATGTAGCGACAGGAACGTAGATATCTGCTTTGGCGTTAGGCGCACCACAAACAATAGTAGAGGGACTTTCTGCACCAATATCCACTTGACAGACGCTTAATTTATCGGCGTTGGGATGAGGTTGACGATCTACAATTTTACCGATCACAACGCCATCAGCCCATTGACGACGATCTTCTATTTCATCTACTTCTAAACCTGCGATGGTCAGAAGATCGGCTAATGCTTCAGGGGCGAGGGTAACGTCAACGAGTTCCCGCAGCCAGTTAACGGAAATTTTCATGGTATTTTCTAATTGTGACCGATGACCATATCCAAGTTTATCATTGTTTTGAGGTTGCTAAGACAAACATCTTGCTCGTTACAGTCTCGAAAACTGGGTTGCCTATCTTACTGCCTTTTTTTTAACAATTTTGCTAATTTTCTAGCCAATTTTTCTAACCAGTGAATTGCTGTATCTAGCCATTCTAAAATCCTTACTAAAGGATGTTTAATATAGCCAGTGGTTTTGGCTTCTGTTTCTAACCAATTTGATGAATTTATATCTATTTTATTATTATCATAATACTCAGAATTGTTAGATTTTGTGGTTAAATGATGACTTTTTGAGAGATTTTTAGTTTGCTTGGATAAAGATGTTGATTTTTTTGTTTTTTTGATTCGACGGTTACTCCTTTTTTGTACTCTATTTTTGTTATGCTCAGAAGATTGATTAGCTTGGGGTAAGAAAGCGGTAGAGAGATGCTCTTCTGGAGTATAAAAATCTTCAGATAAATCATCCCAAGATAACCAATGATGGTCACTTTTTTGATTGCTTAATGTTGAAGCTGGTAGAGTTTTCAGTGAAGAATTGGTAGCTAATTTATTATCGGGAAAAAGCTGATTTACAAAATAGTCAATGGCGGCATAAATTAAAAATTCTAGTCTAAATGGATCTACAGTCTCAATATTTAAAGACTGATTACTTTTTTGCCTAATATGTGCCTTCAATTGTTGCAGTTTTTCATCAGTATTTTTGATAGACAAGAGAGACTGACTAATGGTATTTTTAGAACCTATAGTAACAAGAGATGATTCCCCAAAAAAATCTATATTCGTAGCTAGTGTTCCTGTTTGCATCCAACGCATTATCTGCCAAAACAAACGAATAGGTGGTAAAATATGCTTATTTTCTGGTGTATTAATTAATTCTAGTTCACCTCTTTGATTTTGTTTTAAATCGTACCAATAACTAGCAGTTTCCAGACGAATATATTTTTTTAAATGCTGTTGTTGTACTTCGGAAAGAATATCAATAATTTTATTATCTTTAGCCACTAAAACAAGGTTTTTGCTTTCAATATCACTGGCCATACCTTGAACCATGATAGAAGAAGATTGACGATTATCTTTTTGACTCTTTTTTGTTCCCTTGTCTTCTTTATTTTGAGTTAAACAATGTTCTGTTTCTCGGAAAACTCGTTTTAGGGGTCGATCTACGTTGGGAGTCGAAGCACTTATTGTATCCTTGCTAGGAGATAATGCCTTTTTTTTCCACCCTAATTTTAACTGTTTCCCCGTTGCTCGTATTCCCTGTACCATCATATACAGTGGATAGATGAGGATTTGGAGACTCCATTCGACTCCCACTCTTAAATATTGTGCCGCCAGAAGCAAGCGATCTCCCCATTGTAAGGATTGACGATTGAGAAAGTTAAACAGTCGGCTTTTGTACGGTTGATGATTAGGGGAGTCCATTGTGAGTTATTAACAATTTAAAATGTGGAAATTTAGAATTGATTTTATTTTTGCAGTTTGCCTTGATTCAATTGTAAAACTTGATGCTGAAATTGTTCTACAAGGTCTAATTGATGGTTTACCATAATAATAGTCGTTTTAGTCTCTTCTGTTATAGTCTTTAACACTTCAATCAAACGCAACGCCCGTTCACGATCCAAAGCAGAAGTGGGTTCATCGAGTAACAATAATTTTGCTTGCATACCTAACCCTCTGGCAATACTAATTAGTTGTCGTTGTCCCAGGGAGAGTTCTAGTTCATGACGTTCTAACCAATCATCAGGAATAGATAATTGCGATCGCCAGTAAGTGATTCTTTGTTGAATTTCGTCTTCAGGAAGTTTTTGTAAGATCAAAGGATAGGCTAAAGTTTCTTGAACTGTCATCCCTAATAATTTGGGTTCTTGAGGAACTAAAACAATTTGTCGACGCAAATCGATGACAGGAAACTTGTTTAAGGGTTGAGACTCAAAGAAAATGGTTCCTGTATGGGGATCTTGTAGACGATTAATGAGACTTAATAGGGTGGTTTTTCCTGATCCTGAAGGGCCGACAATAGCCAGGCGATCGCCTCTGTTGACGCTAAAAGAAATGTTTTTTAATAGCTGATGTCTTCCCAAAGAATCAGTTAAGCTTACATCCGATAATTTTAATAAAGGTTCTCTGGTGCCTTGCATGGGAAGTTTCTAGTTTTTAATTCTTAGGAAGGATATATTATATGGTGTCGATCAACCTTAATCTGGATTATCAAATTGTTGAACAGAAACATCTACCACTTCAACATCAACGATACCTGGGGGTGTAATCCTTTTAAATTTACCCTCTTTGATTTCTAGGGTTTCACCACAACTGGGACAGCGAGATTCTATGTTGTTAAAACCGGTAAATTCATAGCCACAGACAGGACATTGATCTTCGACCAAGTTTCTTTTAACCCACCATCGTAATATCCAGAGGCCGATAACGGGTGTAACCACGATTATCCCTAATAGAATCAAAAATCCATTTACCACCCATCCTAAGCCAACCGACACCAATAAAATTCCTATTAGGAGCAAATTTAATAAACATCCTAACCCAGATTTGTTGAGCCATAAGAGTTTTGGGGAATAATTATTCACAATACATCTCCCAGGTTTTTTTATTTCGCAGTTACATTCTTTTTCCTATGTTATCGTTATCCTTCTTCTAATTGAAAAAAAAGAGGTGAAATCCTCCCCAACCAAATCAAAGATTATGGTTGGGGCTTCCCGACTCACGACGGGATATTTCTGCCCACAGAGGCAAGCCCCTACGCCAGTTATCTAGGCTCATCACCCCCGAACCTCGACTTGACAGACGGTTTCCGTTCGGCAGAGTCCCTGCCTACTATGTGTTTCTATGCCTCTATTACAGATTTCTTGTGCGCTGGCCACGTCTCTATCACATTGATAGCCACACTCATGACAATCATGGACTCTATCAGAAAGAGTTTTCCTAACCTCTGCACGACAATTAGGACAAGTCTGGCTAGTTCCCCTGTGGTCAACCAAGCCGAAATACTTGCCTCTTACCTTGCAGACATATTTCAGAATGTCCCTGAATTGGCCAAAACCTGCATCAAGAGTATGTTTGCCCAAAAAGCCCTTAGCCATTATGCGAAAATCTATATCTTCCATGAAGATAGAATCTCCCATATCACAGACTTTGTGGGCTAACTTGAATTGGTAATCTTTACGTTTGAAAGCAATATGATTATGTTGCTTTTCTACTTTCTTTCTAGCTTTTTCGTAGTTCTTGGAGCGTTTATTTTTTCTACTTAAGCGACGTTGCAGTAATTTCAACTTGCGGTATTCACTTTTGAAGAATAAACGTCCTTTTTCTACATAATTATCACTGGTAGCTAAGTAACTAGAAAGTCCAACATCAAGGCCAAGAAAATGCCCAAATGGTGTTTCTATTTCAGGTAAAGTTATATCAGATTGGATACTAACTACAGCAAACCAACCCTTGGCTTTTTTGATAACTCTTACCTGCTTGATAACAAAGCCATTAGGAATTGGACGATGAAGATTTACCTCAACTTTCCCCAATTTAGGTAACTGAAGCAAGACCTGCGCTTGTCGAGGAAACCTCGACGCGCTTCCTTGCTCTATTTGCCACCCCGTCAAGGGGTTGTCTCTAAACTGAGGAAACAATAAAGATTTCATTTGTCCATATTTCTTGAAGCGAGGAAAACCGAACCCCCGATTACGAAAAAAATCCCAAGCATCGTGAAGTCTTCTAACATTAGTTTGCAAGACTTGACTTGGGACTTTAGCTAACTCAGGATATACTTTTTTGGCTTTTGGTAATTGGTTTTGTTGCTGATGATAACTTGGGAAAGGATAACTTGCCGCCATGATATATTCTGACTCCAAACTACATCTATCTACTAGGCACTTACGACTAGAAATCCAATCCTTCAACTCACGCAAAGCATAGTTATATGAACGGCGACAAATTTCTAGCCATTCAGATAACATTGCCTCTTGTTTGTTGTCAGGGTAAATCCTGTATGTGTAGTTTAGTGTTAGAGTCATAACATTAATTTACCATCAGATTGCTAAACGATAACATAAATTATCTAAGCAAGGTTGTGCTTTGCACGTTAGTATATTTGTCAAAATTCATCCCCACCTAAAATGTGGGTATCTTGATAGTATTTTTAGGTAGGGACTTCTTTCGACATTCCTGTTAAACTAGGAATTAACATAAGTTTACAATTAGTTTCATTAACCCCATGAAATCCCATAAGATCCTTCAGCCAGGACAAGGTTGGTCTTTAGATGAACGAGATCCTCAATTTATAGAACAGGTGATGCCTTATTGGAAATGGTTTTATGATCACTATTTTCGGGTCAAAAGTGATGGTTGGCATCATATTCCCTCTGAAGGACCGGTTTTGTTGGTGGGTTCTCATAATGGTGGTTTAGCGTCTCCTGATACATCTATGATGATGTATGACTGGTTTCGTCGGTTTGGTACAGAACGGTTATCCTATGGATTAATGCACTCATCCGCCTGGACACTTAATCCTGCTTTGGCTAAGTTAGCGGTGAAAACGGGAGCGGTGCGAGCGCATCCGAAAATGGGTATTGCAGCCTTGAAGCGAGGGGCTAGTGTTTTAGTTTATCCGGGGGGAGCGCAGGATGTTTTTCGTCCCTACAAGGATCGTCATAAAATTCATTTTGCTGGGCGTAAAGGGTTTATTAAACTTGCTTTACGGGAGAATGTGCCGATTATTCCCCTAATCTCAGTGGGCTCCCATGAAACGTTATTTATTTTAGGGGACTGCTACGAGCAAATGAAAACCCTACATGAGTGGGGAATGCCTTGGTTATACGATCTCGATCCGGAGGTTTTTCCTATTTATCTTGGCTTACCTTGGGGTATTGGGATTGGGCCTGCACCGAATTTTCCTCTACCTATCCCCATGCATACTCGTGTTTGTCCTGCGATCGAGTTTGAGCGATATGGTAGGGCGGCTGCTACTGATAGGGCTTATGTTGATGCTTGTTATGATTTGGTTGTCTTAAAAATGCAGCAAGCGTTAGATCAATTAGTAATTGACATATAAAAACTACCCAAACTGGGTATGACTAACCTTGGCAGTTTCTAGGGAAGCATCACTTAAATCAGCCCCACTTAAGTAAGCATCACTGAGATCGGTTTTATCTAAAATTGACCCACTCAAATTTGTCTTACTTAAAATTGAACGATTTAAAATAGCTTCACTCAAGTTGGCCTGACTAAAATTTGTATGACTCAAAAGGGAATCACTTAAAATTGCTCCTTGTAAGTTGGCTTGCATTAAATTAGCCCCAATTAAGTTCACTTCGCTTAGATCTGCCCAACGTAGATCCGCTTCTTGCAATTTTACTTCTCCTAAGTCGGCCCCTTTGAGGTTAGTTTCGATTAATTTAGCTCCCATTAAGTTAGCCCCTATTAAATTAGCCCCTAATAAATCTGCTCCACTGAGATCAGCCCCCATAAGATTTGCTCCACTGAGATCAATGCCCATTAAGTCGGCATTTCTGAGATCCGCTAAAATCAAGTTAGCGTTGATTAAGATAGCACCGCTAAGATTAGCTTCTCTTAGGTTTTGATCATTCCCTCCTTCTCTCATAATTGTTTCAACGAGAGAAAACTGTGGCCCATTTTCATCAATTTGAGCAATTTCATCTATTTCATCTATTTCTAAAATATTGGTAGTTACCCAATTAAATTTTTTAATTATAATTCCCGAACTTTTAATAAAATCGGGAGATTTTAATATTTTTTCTAAGCTTTCTAAAGTAATTTTAGAGCCTTCAACTTTGATAGTTATTTGGTCATCTTCAACATTTTCAATTGTTAAGTCGATACTTTTAACTAACTGTTTTAAGTCTCTGATAATTTGTTGAACTTTGCTTTTTTTATTTTTAAAGTGCACTAATTCATCCACTAAAAAATTGTATTTTAAAATTATTTCAACAATCGTCGCTTCTAATACTTTAGAATCCTCCGTATATTCCCCATCATGGTTAAGTTTTAATAGCATGACTTTATGTAAATTTATGCAATAGTATATCCCCCCTAAAATATTGTAGCTTATAATGTCCAGACAATGGGTAAATTAGGAATAATTGTTTCTTGATTCTCATCAATAATGATTTCAGATTCTAAGTCTAAAACCCGTTCTACCTGTTCATAAATCTGTTCTGCTTCTTCTAAGGAATTACCAATACAAGTTAAGCCCAGTTTTCCAAATTCAGATAAAGCACCCATTAAATGGAATACGGTTCCTGTTTTATTGCTGCTGTCGAAATGTAGGCGATGTTTAGCGACAATATCCATTAAATCATCGGGAAGTAAGCCACCATATTGTTGTTTTTGTAAGTTATCAGAGGCTATATAATATTTTGCATGATTGTGTTGGGTAAAAAATAATCCTGTTGTGGAATCGTAAGTTCCATTAGTTAATAATTTTAAGGTCATAAAAGGATGAGTTGTTCCTCCTTTTCTTAAGTTAATTTCAATGGCTTGAAGTTCCCATTTTTGTCCTTTTCCTGAAGTATCACGAACAGCCAAAAAATCGACTCCATACCTTTCCATTGCGCCTTTTTTTGCTAAAGCTTTACCAATTTTTAAACCTAATTCTTGTAGTTGTTGACGGTAAGCTTCATCAGCCGGGAAACGACATCCTAAATAAATTTGTCCATCGGGTCCTCCTAAAATTTGATCGTGGGTTGAAACAATAGAAACTTCTCCATTAGGTCTAATATAACCTTGCACACTAGGAGAACGTTTTTCTTGTCCTTCTATAAAAGATTCCACGATAGCACCCAATTCAGGAATTCGACTAGAAAAGTTCTGCCAAGTTTCGTCTTTTGCTTGAAAACTTAAGTCCCTCAAGCTATTAGATATAGCTATTATTTTTCCTGCTTTATTTGCTATACTAAAACTATTTTTTTTCATAAAATCCAAATTTAATACAGCATTTCCTTCTCCAGAAAATCCTTCATTTAATTTCACAACTAAACGGTTTAGATTGGGATTTCTTTGATAAAGTTCATTTATTTCTATGATTAAATCAGCTACATTTTTGACTAAAAAACTGCCATCGGGATGCGGAATAGAACAGTCTTTGAAAATTTCTCTACTACCACTTTTTGAACCCCAGTAACTAAGTTGGGGAGAGGCAGCAAATAGGGGAACATCTAAGGTTATGGATAGTTCTTGTTCCAAGTTTGTTGCATTAAAACATACCATGTATGATTTATTGGGACGCAGGGCACGGCGTATTCTTTCTACTAAGCGAGGTCTTTCTAAAATCTTTTGTGTTAAGGGTTTAAATGAGTTATCATAGGTAGTGAGTAGAAGTAGTCTATCACGGGCATGAGAAAAGGGAATTCCTGGTAACAATTGTAAGTAATATTCAATAATAATTGGAGATAAAGGTTGTCCTGTTACATAAATCAATCTTGTTTTAGGATTTCGGAGACGAATAAGTGAAAATAGTAATCTTTCTTCATAATGGAGGAATCCTGCTACTTTTTGACCGACTCGTTGATCAATACTAAAAGATGGGACAACTAAAAGATCATAACCATCTTGTTCAAATAAGTCTTTTCCTTGCCAATACTGACGTAGTCTATCTTGAAGTTTATTAAATTTCTCTATTTGCAGATCAAAGGATTTGTTTTTGGTTTTCATTTTCTCAGAAGTCAAGAAATTATGACTAATATCATTGGGTTATTTCATTCATTTTTATTGTATAGTAATAACAGCTTTTTACTGAAGAATTATGACATTTCGTAACCCAGTTCCCACAGTGGATATTATTATTGAACTCCTTGATCAGCCCCATCGGCCAATTATTTTAATTGAAAGGAAAAATAGTCCCCATGGATGGGCGTTACCAGGAGGGTTTGTTGACTATGGAGAAACAGTGGAAAATGCAGCCTATCGAGAAGCAAAAGAAGAAGTTAATTTATCTGTTAAATTAGTTGAACAATTTCACGTTTATTCTAACCCAAATCGAGACGAGCGAAAACATACGCTCAGTATTGTTTTTATTGCGACGGCAACGGGGCAACCTCAAGCAGCAGATGATGCTAAAAATGTTCGCATTTTCGATCTTTGGGAATTACCTAAAAACCTCTGTTTTGATCATGATAAAATATTAGAAGATTATCAAAATTATCGCTATTATCAGTTACGGCCTAGTTTATTTTAATTCAATTTAATTATGTTCTTTTTAGGAATTGATTTCGGAACATCAGGGGCAAGAGCAATTATTATTGATGAAGATCAAAAAATTATTGCAGAAACCAGCCGCTTATTTATTGATAATAAGGCTAAAAATTTAATTAAAATTTGGCAAGAAACTTTGTATTTTCTTCTGTCTAATATTCCAGTTAATATAAGAAAAGAAATTGCAGCAATTTCTATCAATGGAACTTCGTCAACGGTATTACTGTGTGATTCTCAAGGAAATCCCATTGATGAACCGATTTTATACAATGATTCACGGGGAAGCAGTATTTTAGATAAGTTTAATTCTCTGACTCCTAAGAATCATCTGGTGAATAGTGCCACATCTAGTTTTATTAAGCTTTTATGGTGGTATGAAACACCATTATTTAAACAAGGGCAATACTTTTTACATCAAGCAGACTGGTTAGGATTTTTATTACATGGAAAATTGGGAATTAGTGATTATCATAATGCTTTAAAACTTGGTTATGATGTAGAAAATTTATGTTATCCTGATTGGTTAAAAAATTTACCGATAAGTTCAGTTTTACCTCAAGTTTTACCTCCTGCAACCCCTATAGAAACAGTTACCAATGAGATAATTCAAAGGTTTGATTTTAATCCAAACTGTATCGTTTGTACAGGAACAACAGATAGTATTGCTGCTTTTTTGGCCAGTGGGGTAAACAAGCCAGGAGAGGCGGTAACCTCTTTGGGATCAACCTTGGTTTTAAAATTATTAAGTAACACTCGTGTTGAAGATAGTTTATCTGGAATTTATAGTCATAGGTTGGGTGATTTATGGTTAACAGGCGGAGCATCAAATACAGGAGGAGCGGTGTTAAAAAAGTTTTTCACTCAACAAGAATTAGAAGAAATGAGTAAAAATATAAATGTTAATCAATCCAGCAATTTAGATTATTATCCTTTATTGAAGCCAGGAGAAAGATTCCCTATTAATGATCCTAATTTACAGCCAAAACTTGAACCTATACCTGATGATAAGGTACAATTTTTACACGGTTTATTAGATAATATGGCTAAAATTGAAGCATTAGGTTATAGCAAATTACAAGCATTAGGAGCAAGTTCTATTACTAAAATTTATACGGCCGGAGGAGGAGCTAAAAATCAAACATGGAGTAAAATTAGGGAACAGCATTTAAAAGTTCCTGTTCATATTTCTCCCCAAACTGAGGCAGCTTATGGAACAGCATTATTAGCTAAAAGAAGTCAAATTAACTAATTAATTTATCGTTTGAAAAAATACGATCTGAGTCAAAATTATGATGGAATTAAACTTAACTAATTATTGGATAATCGCTATTATTGTTAATAGCATTTTACTGATTTTTGCTTTCATGGCACCGAAAAAATTACTAACCCCATTAGGGTACTTAAATGCTTGGATTTTAGGGGTAATTGTTTGGGGTACATTAAATTGGCCAGGCTATGCTGTGGTGATGTTTTATTTTCTTGTTGGATCGGGGGTAACTAAAATTGGTATGGCCGAAAAAGAAGCAGCAGGAATTGCTGAGAAACGCTCAGGAATACGGGGACCAGAAAATGTCTGGGGCTCGGCGTTAATTGCTTCTTTTTGTGCTTTAGGAACCTTGTTTTTTGATGCTCCTTGGCCACAACTATTGATCCTAGGTTATGTGGCTAGTTTTAGCACCAAACTATCGGATACAACTGCGTCAGAAGTTGGTAAAGCTTACGGAAAAAGTACCTTTTTAATTACTACCTTAAAACCAGTTCCTCCAGGAACAGAAGGGGCGATTAGTTTGGAGGGAACCCTAGCAGGAATTATTGCATCTGGGCTAATTGCTTTGGTGAGCTTGTTGGTAGGATTAATTGATATAATGGGTATCTTTTATTGTATAATTGCTGCTTTTATTGCCACTAATATAGAAAGTTTAATTGGAGCAACCTTACAAGAAAAATTGGCTTGGATGACTAATGAAGTTGTTAATATTATTAATACTTTTTTTGGTGCAGTAATTGCTATTTTATTAGGTTGGTTAATTCTATTGTATTAATATTAAAATTATTTTTATTGATCGTCAAAAATAGTTTTTTTTGTCATTTCTAGCTCTCTCCACAAAGACTCCAGTTGCGAATAAGCTTCTCGTGGTGTTATTTTCCCTGATGTATAAAGATTGGCAATAAAACCCACTTTTTGAGCGAATTCCTGTAATTTAGTGTTAAAAATAACCTTATCTTGGCTCAGACTTCCATGATAAGAGGAAATGGCATAAAGAAAATTGTCCTTGAAGGTTCGTGGTACATTATCCATAACTGTTTTTCCTGTTTAAGATGTCTCTATTGTAAAGTAAATTTTATTAACCTAAAGTTAACTTTTTATTAACTTTAATTTTACTTTGTGTCTTGTTCATAAAGAAATGTCGTTATGATCTGCATTGGAAGCTTGGTTCGTGTGATTTATCCTGACTATGTTAAGGATATGGAAGCACAAGAAAGTAACTGAAGATAGAATAAGAGAATATGGATGCTTCGCAGTTGATGTTGTTGATTGCCATTCATCTCCACCTAAAATATTTCTTTGAGAATTTATAGGTGGGTACTTCTGCAATTTTGTGAAAAAACTTGCCCTGCCGTCCTTTTGTTTTATTTTAAGGTATTGTTAAAGCATCAGACCCAATGAGAGAAGGTCAAAACTTTCAACAACCCTAACTTACTTCGTTTGACTACGTTGAAGGCGCGGGATTGCTACTCCCAAAAGTGCGACGCAAGAGTTGAATAGCCCATAGAGCCTAATTTTGGAACACACTCTCAAATACTTGTCTAGTTTGAGTTATCTGTAAGTTTGTTTGGGCAAACGCTTTAAGAAAGGACATCTTAGATTGGGTGGGCGAAGACACAAAAAACTCATTAATTTGAGGAATTATCTTATGTATCGAGTAGCTGTATTATCACCATTAGGAAAACCGTTAATGCCGACTAAACCAAGTCGAGCTAGACGGTGGATTAAAGAAGGAAAAGCTATCAAAAAGTTCAATAAGTTAGGGCAATTTTATGTTCAACTTGTAATTGAGCCTTCTGAGAGTAAAACTCAACCTATTAGTTGTGGAATAGATCCAGGAAAACTCTTTTCTGGGATTGGAGTCCAATCCGCTAAATTTACCCTGTTTACTGCTCACCTCGAACTACCCTTTAAAAAAGTTCGAGAACGGATGGATAATCGTCGGATGATGCGACGTGTAAGAAGGGGAAGACGAATTAATCGTCAGTTACCTTTTCCATTAAGAGCCCATCGTCAAAAGCGATTTTCAAACCGAAAACAAGGTAAGTTACCACCGTCAATTAAAGCTAATCGACAACTTGAGTTAAGAGTTATTCAAGAACTGTGCAAAGTATTTCCGATTACTGATATTTACTTTGAGTACGTCAAAGCCGATGTTGATTTAACATCTCGAAGAAAAGGAGCTAAATCAGGAAAAGGATTTTCAGCCGTAATGGTGGGACAAAAATGGATGCTGAAACAATTAGAAAAGTTGGGGCCGGTTCATACCATTTACGGTTGGCAAACTTCCAATTTAAGAAAACACCTTAAATTGGAAAAATCTAAAAACAAAGCAGAACAAAAAGCTAGTTCCCATGCTGTTGATGGTGTCAGCTTAGCTGGTTATCGATTCCTTCAAGATAAAGCAGATTATTCAGGGAATAATCATGGACATAGTTGGCAAGGAAAGATAACTATTACTTCCTGTCAATTTATGGTTATTAAGCGTCCTCCTATTAGTCGTCGTCAACTTCATTTAATGCTTCCAAGCGAAGGAGGAAAACGACGTAAATATGGAGGAACAAAAACTCGTCATGGCATCAGGAAAGGAGATTTTGTCAAGGCTGAAAAGGCTGGCAAGGTTTACTATGGTTGGTGTTCTGGTGATACCGCCAAACAAGTCTCGGTTTCCAATTTTGATTGGAAAAGACTGGGGCAATTTAGCGCCTCGAAAGTAGTGTTGCTCCAACGCTCTACGGGGTTAATTTGTAAACAGGGAACGGACTTCGTTGGAGCAACTGTTGGTTAGTTGATGCTCGTTTCCTCCCCGACGTTTTCAGACAACGGGGTTTCCACTCGCCTATTTTACGATGAAAAAATTTTTATTCCTCATTCTATTTATAGTCGGGTTATGGGTTGCCCTGACTAATTTTAAGGGCTTGGCAACCCAAGGCCAGTATGACTCTATTATTGTTAACTTCCGCGAAGATGTTTCCACAACAACCTTAAGCCAAGAAATAGAAGCGATCGCGAACCAATATAAAACCGCCACCAGTCTTAATAGTGTCTATGCCATCGATGAGCATATTTATACTCTCTCAGGGGACAAAACCCTATTAGATAGTCTTCAAAACTCTTCCTTAAAAGAGTATGTTGATTACATCGAACCTAACTACATCTATCATACTCTAGAAGCCCCCAACGACCCCGAATATAGTCAACAATGGAATCTCCATAATATTCACGTGGAAAGGGCTTGGGAAGAAACCAAAGGAGAAGGTATTACCGTCGCTGTTATTGATACAGGGGTGAGTCGGGTTCCTGACTTACGACAAACTGAGTTCGTTGCAGGATATGATTTCGTCAACGATCGCAATGATGCCAGGGATGATAATGGACACGGAACTCACGTAGCGGGAACCATTGCTCAATCTACCAACAATAACTATGGGGTAGCTGGAGTCGCCTATCATGCCAAAATCATGCCCTTAAAAGTCCTTGCAGCCCAAGGGGGAGGGACCGTTGCCGATATTGCCGATGCCATTCGCTTTGCGGCTGATAATGGAGCAGATATTATCAACATGAGTTTAGGAGGGGGCGGGGAAAGTCAGGTGATGAAAGATGCCATTGACTACGCCTACGATAAAGGGGTGGTGATTATTGCGGCGGCTGGTAACAGTAATCAAAATGCTGCCTCTTATCCCGCTAGATATCCCAAAGTGATTAGTGTTTCAGCCTTAGATCCCGCCGGCAAAAAAGCCCCCTATTCTAACTATGGCGCAGGGGTTGATATTTCTGCACCTGGGGGAAGTGAAAGCGGTAAAATTCTCCAAGAAACCATTGATCCGAGTACAGGTAATCCAGTTTTTATGGGGTTCCAGGGAACCAGTATGGCTGCGCCTCATGTGGCAGGGGTTGCTGCTTTAATTGAAGCTTCTGGGGTCAAGAAACCAGAAGAAGTGTTAGCGGTATTAAAGCAGTCTTCTCGCAAGGTGGAAGAGGATACCTTTAACTATTATGGTGCGGGTCAATTAGATGCAGGAGAAGCGGTAAAATTAGCCCTCAAGGGTCAGATTACGGTTCGTGACTTCTTCCGTTGGTTAAGGGATAGTGGCTATTTAAACCCCCGTTTTTGGATCGATGGTGGAGTAGTTGCCTTGTTACCGAAACTATTGATGGTGTTGGGGTCTTATCTCCTTGCTTTTCTGTTGCGCAACTATTTTCCGTTTTCTTTTACCATTCCCTTTAATTGGGGTTTAGTCTTAGGTAGTTCCGGCTTATTCTTCTTGCAGGGGATCTATATTTTTGACCTACCTCAATGGCCATTTCGGGTTATGGGCAGTTCTCTACCAGAATTAGCCAATTCTATTCAAGGAACTACTTTGTTAAACCCATTCCTAGCCAGTGTTTTAGTGCCGTTTGTTTTAGTGGTTATTTTACTTGGTCATCGTGACTGGAAATGGTTTGCCATTGGCACCAGTTTAGGGGTTGCAGCTTGCTTAACGGTTCATGCTGTCATGTCTCCTACTGTCTGGGCAATGTCTTCTCTCAATCTTTCTAGAGCATTTCTTGGAGTTAATGCTTTCCTTTGTATTGGGTTAGCTTGTTTAGCTAGTAAAAAGTCTTAGGTTGCTTGAAAATTTAGGGGTCAACAATTGTTGACCCCTACAAAAATGTCTAACTGAACTTTCAGAAATGGGTGTTAGGAAGCCATCTCAGTAATCTTCACAATTGTTCCACCGGACTTGTGTATATTTTGAATCTTCTTAGACATCTGGCTATAGCTAACGATACATTCCTGACAACTGAATTTGTTGGTTCTGGCAGCACCTTGCTTGCTGGAAAACGCAATGCGAAAACGCTTACCAGTATTGTCATAATTGGCACCATTACCGATCGCTACGGGTTTGATAGGAGTAGCTAAATTAGCAGCAATGGAGGAAATGAGTCGAGGACTGTTATTGCTATTATCATTATTAGCCGGTCCTCGTAACAGAGAGAACATCCGATTGAAGGATTCATTTTTCAATCCAACCACTGAGCGAATACTGCGAGGATAGGGAACGACATCCTCACCAAAACTTGCGAGATATTCGTCACTATCAAGATAAGAGTTGATTTCAACTCCGTATCCTTGCTCGTTGTACATCTGAACGTGTTCAGAGACTTCTTCCTGACTTTGAGGAGGACGACCTAAAAGATGCTTGAAGTTTAATTCAATAAAGCGATATTGAGAGGCAGAGTGGAAAAAGAGAGACTGATATAAACCCGACTGAGCGACAGCGCGAACAAATCCACGTACTGTAATATCACCATTACGAAGTTGCGACTCAGCACTGGTAAGGCGATCGCTTTCCATCAAATATTGATTTCCCAATACCTGTCTGTAGACTGCTGTTATGATTTGCTGTAGATCCTCTTCGGTGCTATGAGGCCGAAGTTCTAGGGGTTCAGTCTCCACAATCGCTGATGCAGTTAAATTTGCCATGATTTTATTGTGATAAATTCTTCTGATTTTCTATTCACTGTTGATGAGCTTTACCTCAACCAACAAATAAACAAGCAAGTGTGCTAAAAACACACTTGCCAATGCCTAACTATCCCTCTAATTAGGACATGGAGTTGATTAAATAATCGAGATAGCCGTTATATTCAAGTAAAGCTTGAGCAGACAAATCCCGTGGTGCACAACCACGATTGCGAAGGAAGGTTGATTTGAGTAGTCGACCGATTGATCCAAAATTGGAATTCCAAATCAGTCAACGGGGTAAAAATCCTGCTATGATAGAGAGTTGGTGTTATCAATGTCCCCAGTTCAGAAAAATCCGCTACACTTATATTAATGCTGGGGAAACCGCCCAAATTTTCAACAGTGTTCTTTATCCCAATCATCAATACGACTTACCCTTATTGGGAATTGATTTCTTGGCTTTTGGTAAGAAAAAAATCTTAGTGGTTTTGGATTTTCAACCTTTATTTCGCGATCCAGATTATTTAGAGAAATATATTGAACCCATAGCACCCATAAGAGCAAAATATAATGAATTGGCGCAAGATTTAGAAATGAAATTCTATGATGCTAATCAATATTTTTCCCCCTATTTATTATTTGCGAAAACTGATGCGGAAACTGTTGTTAATCGTCTCTTTCCTGCTTATCAAGAATATATCCAATTATACTGGAAACTCTTAGAAAAGGCAGAACCTCAAACAGAGCCAGCAGAAATTGAGCGCATTGTCAAGGCACAAAAAGATTACGATCAATATAGTGCAGAAAGAGATCCCGCTTCGGGTCTATTTAGTAGCTATTTTGGTCATGAATGGTCTGAAGAATTTGTGCATAACTTTTTATTTGAAGATTCTGTTACCCTTGCGGTTAAATAAAATTAATTACTTTTATAACTTTTATCATGTCAATGTCTAATATCTCACCAATCATCGACTCAGCTAAACAACGTCAGTTTCAATCTTTTGATAAAGTCGATCCCCTAGAGTTTGTTCCAGGGGCCGACGAAAACCAAATCGAAACCATCATTCTAGGAGTTTATCGACAAGTTTTAGGCAATGCTCATGTGATGGAGAGTGAACGACTAACCAGTGCTGAATCTCAAGTTAAAGGGGGAGAAATTAGTGTTCGTGAGTTTGTTCGACAAGTGGCTTATTCTCAACTCTATCGTTCTCTGTTTTTTGAAACCTGTCCTCGTTATCGTTCCATTGAATTAAACTTCAAGCATTTGTTAGGACGAGCCCCTAATGACTATAGCGAAACCTTCCATCATAGTCAGATATTGGATAATGGTGGATGGTGTGCAGAGATTGACTCCTATATTGACAGCGATGAATATCAAAATAATTTTGGTGAGAATATTGTCCCTTATTGTCGAGGGTATGAGACGCAAACAGGGCAGAAATTGCTAGGGTTCACCAATATGTTCAAACTCTTGCCTAGTGTTTCCACCAGCGATAAGGCCAGTGCATCCGATAATAATTCTCTGCTGAATAAAGCTCTGATTTACAATAATCCTGGAGGTAACGCCCCCGTTCAAGATATTCAAGCCTTGATTGATCGAGCACTCAAACCTCAAACAACAGCCCTTAGTATATTCAAAAGTTATCAAAATAACAATACCCTAGCCTTGCAAGAAGAATGTTCTCAACAAGAGCAAGAAATTGAACGTTTACAAAAACAATTAGCTGATCTACAACCGTCGGCTTTTCTCGGTGATATAGCCTTAAGTAAGTTTCCTAGCTCTAATTCCAATCAGGTTTGTGAACGTACTTTTGTCACTGGTATTTCTGATTCTAGTTCTTTAAGCCAAACAGAAGCACAACCAGGTGATTCACTCAGTTGGCAACGCAAAAGTGATCTTCAGAAAGAAGAAATAGCTAAACTACAAGAAAAGATCAAAGATGCACAGCGTTTGGCTGTTATTGGTAACTCACGTATGAATAAATGGCGTAGTCGCTCTTTTTCTATCAGATAATTTCTGGAGTCATTAAAAAAGGCGATCGCTCGATTTTGAGAACTGTAACTGTAGTGCAATAATCAAAAAAGGCGATCGCTCGATTTTGAGAATTAAAACCCTCGCACTAGAATAAAAAAAGAAACCTAGAATACCTCTGATTGCGCTACCATATTACCGATGGGGTTGATGAAGCCCTAACTATTGCCCACATTAGTTAAAGAAAGGGGGCGAACATGGCTAATAGTCGTCGAGTTTCTCGTGTTTCCTCGTTAATTAAGCGAGAAGTCTCTCAAATGATTCTTTTTGATCTCAAAGATGACCGTGTCGGTGCTGGAATGGTCAGTGTTACCGATGTTTATCTATCTGGAGACTTACAACACGCTAAAATTTTTGTCAGCATCTATGGCACAGAAGAGGCTAAAATCGAAACCATGCAGGGATTGAAATCCTCTGAAGCTTTTGTCAGAAAGGAATTAGCACACCGTATTCGTCTCAGACGCGCACCTGAAGTTACTTTTTTTGAGGATCATGGTATTGAAAGAGGGGATAAAATGCTCCATCTTCTTAACAACATTCGAGAAACTACTCCCCCAGAAGATGAGTCTTATGATCTAGAAGATGAATACAATAATTAATCTTTGTGACTAATTTATTACCTGATTGGACTCAATTTACTTTAAGGGAAAAGATCGGACAAATGATCGTTGTTAGAGCTTCTGGTTATTTGTTTGATCATCAAATTGCTTACCCTATTTGGGAAGCATCTAACTCCCAACTATCCCATTGGTTAGAAATGTTAAACCTCGGTGGGGTTATTTTATTAGGGGGAAGTGCAGGGGAATTATTCTTAAGAAGTCAACAGTTACAACAATGGTCAAAAACACCTCTTTTTATTGCAGCCGATATTGAGGAAGGTGTGGGACAAAGGTTTAGCGGAGCGAGTTATTTTCCCCCACCGATGGCTTTAGGAGAAATTGCTAAATCTGATTTACCATTAGCCACAAAATATGCTTATCAAATGGGAGAAATTACGGCAAAGGAAGCATTGGCCATAGGTATTAATTGGATATTAACCCCCATTGTCGATGTCAATAATAACCCTGATAATCCTGTTATTAATATTCGCTCTTTTTCTGATAATCCAGAGGTAGTAAGTGAGTTAAGTACCGCTTTTATAAAAGGGGCAAAAAATTATCCTGCTTTAACAACAGCTAAACATTTTCCAGGCCATGGTGATACTAGCAATGATTCTCATTTAGATTTACCAGTTATTAATCATAATAATGAACGTTTGGAGAATTTAGAATTAGTTCCTTTTCACGCAGCAATCAAGGCCAAAGTTGATAGTATCATGACGGCGCATTTATTGATTAGTGCTTGGGATAAACATCATCCAGCTACCTTATCTAAAGTAATTTTAACAGATAAATTAAGACAAAAATTAGGTTTTGATGGGTTAATTGTTACTGATGCTTTAATTATGGGAGGGGTAGCAAAATTTGCTAATTCTGAAGAGATTATAGTGAAAGCAGTAGAGGCAGGGGCAGATATTTTATTGATGCCAGATGATCCAGAAACTGCTATTAATGCAGTGTATAATGCTGTTGAATCAGGAAGATTAACTGTTGCTAGAATAGACGAATCTCTCAAGAAGATTTGGAAAGCAAAAGAGAAGCTATTTAATAATTCCAATCAGAATATATCAATTTATCAAATATCTCAAAAAGAAGATAGAGAAACTATTAAAAATATTCTTGATAATTCTCTTAAATATAGTGATAATTTGTCTTTAAAAATAACATCAGACACCGAAAAACGTAATCTAATTGTTGTGGATGATATACTTAATGCCAGCTTTTTACATCGACAAATGCCGGCTTTTACTATACCCAATTTATTAGACTATAATCTACAATTAGTTGATGAAAATACCCTAAGTTATGTGTTAGAAGATAACAGGGAAACGTTATTACAAATTTTCGTAAGAGGTAATCCTTTCAGAGGCAATGCAGGATTGAATGAAACTTCTGCAAGTTACTACCACAAATTACTCAAAAAATCAATAGTGAAAGGGTTAATTATTTATGGAAGTCCTTATGTTTTGGATTGGTTTCAAACAGAAATAAATCTAGATGTGCCCTGGGTGTTTTCTTACGCACAGACAGCAGAAAGTCAGGCTATCGCTTGTCAAAAGTTGTTCAATTTATCAGCATCCCAATTAACAGAAATGTCTCAAAGCTTGGGGGATGTTTTTATTTGATTTATCTAATTTATTTTAAACAGTAAGGCACACATCATATTTAACTCTTGAGTGCTAAAACTAGAAAGGTTTACACCTCAAAAAGTATGAGAACTTCCAGATTACTTTTTTGCTTGAATAACCTGTAAACTTCCTCCTGCATATAGTCTTTTTTGACAGTCACTAAAACCTACTTTTTTTAACTCATTAACTAGATCAGTTTCTAACAATTTCCAAGCAGTTTCTGTTTCAAATAACCACATAAAAGTGGTTAAAGATGGCCAAAATAGAATATTAGTGGGTTTATGGAGATCAATAAAGGCAAAAATACCATCAGGTTTTAAGACTCGATAAACTTCTTTTAAAATTGCTTTTAATTGTTCTGTTTCCATTTCATGCAAAGCAACACTACTATGAACTAAATCAAATTCTTCCTCGCAAAACGGAATCTTTTCAGCTAAAGCTTCTACATAATTGGCATCAGGAACAATATTTTTAGCCCTTTCAATAGCTGTAGGAGAAGCATC
The DNA here is from genome assembly GCA_030064935.1 of Crocosphaera sp. Lineage (GTDB taxonomy): Bacteria > Cyanobacteriota > Cyanobacteriia > Cyanobacteriales > Microcystaceae > Crocosphaera. The sequence continues at coordinate 23,671 of JASJEA010000094.1, forward strand.
AAGGCCAGTAACTTGTGAAGACTGTTCGACTAAAAATTGGGTGGTTTGACCATTGCCACAACAGAGGTCTAGAATTTTGGTATCCCTATCAATTTTGATACCCTCAAGAGATAAACTACGAAACTTCTTTTCTCCCCCCACAACTAAAGAACTGAGACGAGAAATTGTATTATATAACCAAGGATATTGATAACTTAAGGGTCTTAAAAAAGTTGCCATTTTAAAAATCTAGAATAATCTCAAATAAACATCCTACTTGTAACAATAAACAAGTCCATGATACTATCTATATCTTAACACAAACATCTTCTAGATAAGAGCTTCCCCTATTCCTAGAGAAAATTAACTAAAAAAAGGTTTCGACCTCCAACTGGAGAATCCGTTAATTATAAATTATAAATTCTGAATTCTGATTTACCTGATCGTGATAGAATTAATATAAATATTTTATTAAGGAGTTTTTATGTTTGATGGAATTAACTTTGATTATTTGCTAGAAGAAGAAGTCATTGAAGAGAAAAACCATGATAAACTTTCTTTTCAAGAAGGATTATTTGTGAAACTTCTCGAAGGAGTTAAAGATGATCGTATTGGTTATGGTGTGATTCAAACCGATGATAATGAACAAAAAGGAGTTATTTTACTTAGAGATCCCCAGACTAATCAACAAATTATTCTTGGTTATCTCGCCAATGAACTACAAAAAATTTAATCATTGGCTTTACTAAAAGAGTGAACGAAATTCTCCGCTTTCAGACCTCATTTTTTCCCTAGCATAGTCTAAAATCAATTTTTTTTCTACACGAGCAATGGACTTGTAAGTGCTTTCAATTGCTTCAGGCTCAACAGAGATATTGCTAATTCCCCATGACACTAAACTATCAATTATGTTAGCAGAATTGACCACAATTTGACCACATATAGAACTAGGAATTTGCAGTCTATTTGCTTCTAAAACTAATTGTTTTAAGGCACTTAAAATAGCTGATTCATAAATCGAAGAAAGATGTTTACCATATATGTTATTCCGTTCTATACCTAATAATAAGGGTATTAAATCATTTGTCCCAATTGCAATTCCTTGAATCCCTGCTTTTACATAATTAGAGAGTTCAAAAATAACGGAAGGAACTTCTGCCATTATCCATACTTTAAAATTAGGAGAAGCGGTTAATTGAAATCCCTTAATTAAATCAAGGGAAAAGCGAAATTCATCAACCGTTCTCACGAAAGGCAAAATAAGATTAAGATTATGATATCCTTGTTTTTGGACTTGTAATAAAGCTTGTAATTCTAAGCAAAATAGTGTCGAATCAAGACAATATCCTGCAGTTCCTCTACGATCTTGATCAACTGAAAACTTATCATCAAAGGTTCGATAAAAAATAGGACGAGGGTAAAAAAAATTAGCAAATTCACTGATTCTTTGTGTTAGTTTAGCAACAATATCTTGAGGGTATGAATCATCAATCCATTCCTTTAAAGATTGAGGCGTACATAAATCTAATAACATCAATTCTGAACGAACCAAACCTAATCCATCTAAGGGTAAACCCATAACTTTTTTTAAGGAACTAGGTTGACTTAAATTCACCATTAATCTAGTTCCAATGGGATAATTAAAAGGTATTTCTGAAGATAGTAAAGGTTTTTCGAGGCTCGTTTTTTGTTCATTTAATGTGTTCAAAGAAATGGTTCCTGTATCACCATCAAGTAGAATAGAATCTCCTGTTTGTAACCAACGGGTTGCCCCGGAAATACTCACCACAGCAGGAATACCTAGTTCCCTAGCCAAAATAGCTGCATGACTTGTGATTCCTCCTTCTTCTGTAATAATTCCTGATGCTTTTTTGAGAGAAGATAGTTGAAAGGGATGAATTTTTTGAGCCACAATAATACCATTGGTTAACTCAGTTGAATTTGGGTTCGCATCAAGTAAATGAACAATACCTCTAATTCTTCCTGGAGATGCAGCAACCCCTTTTAACTGGGATTGAGAGATAGAGGGTATTTTTGCTGCTTTTGTATTTTGAGATGACTGATTGTAAGGAGAAGAAATCAATTGTGTGATCGCTATATTTCCAGATAAATCCTGAAAGTAAGGATAGAATATCCACTCTAAATAAGACCAATCACTAGAAGATTTATGCAATTTTTTACTAATTTCAAATATTTGATAAATATTCTCATTATTTAAGCAATACTGAGCTTGTTCTCTAGGATTAATTAAATAAGATTCTAAACAGTCTTCAGATGTTAATTGGCTATTTTTTAACCGATAACCACAGGTTTTATTGCCTAGTTTTTGCTCTCTGATTTCTCCCGATAAACTATCTATTTTCCAGTAATCTGCTATGACTTCTCCTTTAAGTAAACTATGACCCAAGCCCCAATTTCCACTAATTTCAATAGAGTGATCATGATTAATAGCAACACCTGCTGCAATTGCATCCATCATGGGTTGGACTAAAACTGCTAAGTTTAATTGTTCAATTTTGATGCCAAGACGTTGCCAATAAAATAAACTCTTTGCATTCAAAAACTGTATCCATATCTCCTTAATCGCCATTTCTAAATTGTCTCCAATATTCCAGCAAACTTGTGCAGGAGCTAAACCAGAAATATCTTGATTAGGAGAGAATTTACCCCCTAAAGAAGCTCGTAAAATTAATGAATCACTACCTAATTGCTCTGTCGCTTGTTCTAATATTTCTCGCCACTGCTTAGTAAATGAGACACTTAAAATAGACTGACGACTTTGCTGTGCAACTGATTGTAATGTCCGAGGATTATCCACATCTAAATGAAGAGATGACTCTGGAAAATCCGCTAGTAATGAATTGACATCATTCAGGTTTTTTAAAAATTCTTGAAATGTGTTTGAAGTAATGACAAAACCGGGAAAAATAGGATAGCCATTTTGCAGAAGCCGACTCAATATCCATGCTTTTTCCCCAACCACAGAACGAATCTGGGAATTAATTTCAGACAGCCAATAAAGCTTAATCACTTTAATAACAACAACCCTAAATGTAACTAACAATTAAAAAGTTAAACAGACCCTTATAATCACACCCTCAATCTATTGTCATCATATCATGACAAACTAGGCAATGATCATCATGTATTGAGAATTTATTGCCATTAACCGGTGACATCCTCCCCAACCAAATCAAAGATTATGGTTGGGGCTTCCCGACTCACGACGGGATATTTCTGCCCACAGAGGCAAGCCCCTACGCCAGTTATCTAGGCTCATC
>JASJEA010000095.1 GCA_030064935.1 Crocosphaera sp.
AATTTATTGTGCAATATAGAGAGTGATTTTTTTGAAAAAAATAAATTTAATATGGGGTCAATAGCGACAAAAAGCTTTGTCCTGATGTTAGCATCAAAACAACCTCTAAATTTTATTCAGGGTACTACAGTTTCTTTACAGAATGTTTTATCCCAAGGTAATAGAAATGAATTTCATCATATCTTTCCAAAATCGTACTTGAAAAAATTAGAACTTTATGAGGATGATAAAATTAATTGTTTAGCAAATTTTGCTATAATTGCTAGAACAGATAATAAAAAGATAAGTAATAAATCTCCTAGCGAATATAAATCTTTAATGCCAAGAGATAACACAAAGCTGCAAGATATACTATCAACACATTTTTGTGATTTAAAAATGTTTGAAAATGATTATAATAAGTTTTTACAAAATAGTTCTCAAACACTTCTTGAATTTGCAAGAAAACTTTTATGAATCTTGATATGCAATTACCTTATACTATTGTTATTCTTTGGTCAGATGAAGATCAATGTTATTTAGTGCATTTACCAGAGTTTCCTACCCAGAAGTTTCATACTCACGGAGATACTTATGAAGAAGCATTAAAAAATGCTCAAGAAGTCTTAGAATTACTGATAGAAGAATACAAAAAAGATGGTAAAAATTTACCTCAACCTTTATCAGTTAATCAGTTAGCAATCGCTTGATAAATTTTAAGCTAAAATAACTGTATAAGTTAAATAATTTTATGTCAGACATCTTTGTTACCATTCGTAACCAAAATGAAAATACCATGACATCTGTTGATGGTGTTATTTTCGTGGCAATATTAAAACAGGATGGTACAATTATCCAACAGAAATTAGTCAATTGGCGTTATGCAGATGCTCAATTTGCTAATCTAGAATCAGGTCAATATACGGTTATTGCTTTTCATCAATCAGTCAATCCTCCAGAAGCACAGCAAAGCGTTACACTATTAGAAGATGAGTTGTTAGAAGTCAGGTTTATTTATTTGGAACCCGAAAGACAATTGCTTCGTATTCAACTTAATCGCTTTCCTTTTGATTTTAATACCTATTAAAGAGATAATTATGGTGAGATTAGATGATTCAGAATCTATACAAGCTTATCGTAGCAGAGTGATGATTTATGCTAATGATCTTTGGAGAGAAAAAGATCCTCAAAAAAGAGTCACATTATCCATGTATCTAGCAGATGCTGCTACAACTTTAGCAAGACTGGAAGCAGAAGAAGCTAAAAAAAGTATGATTTCTTAACTCAAAAAATATTGAAAAAGGAAATCTAGATAATAATTTGCGCCTAACATTCTGATAAATAAGAGGATAAGCAAAAGGATTTTTTTGAATCAAACTTAAACTATCATCAACATTATGAATAAACTCAGAACCCAGTTGATTGATCTGTGTTTCATACCATTGATAAGCTTCCTCTAAATCTAATTCTGCTTCATCAGAAATCTTAACTTTATATATTATTTTCTATTTTGACACTATTCTACTTTGGAAAAAAATGATAACTTTTATAGTAGATATGGGCATTCTAATTCTGATAACTGAATTTAATCAAGCATAAAGATACTATGAAAAAAGTAGTTAGTTTATCCGTTGCAGGTTTAGTTGGTTGTTTATCGATTATTTTGCAGTCACAAAATAACTCTATTTTAGCTGCATCATCAACTATTCCCCCAAATCCTAAATGTAATATTAAAGGGAATATTTCAATTAGTACAGGGAGAAAACTTTATCATGTTCCTGGGCAACAAGATTATGAAAATACTGTAATAACAACAGAGAAAGGCGAAAGGTGGTTTTGTAGTGAACAAGAAGCAATTAATGCAGGGTGGAGGAAAGCACCTAGATAGAATTTAGGAAAATATATGGGTACTAACAACCATTGACCCCTACAATGTAACGATGAGATGGCGATCGCTCAAAATTCTAACACCTTATCAAAATTAAAACTTTTTATGTTATTATGATAAATGACTCGGACCTACGCAATTACAACGCCCAAACCTTGTCAGGACCGGAAGGTAGCAGCAATACGGGATGCTTGTGATAGGCGTGGAATCCGAGTCTTTTGCTTGAATAAGAAAATTTAAAAGGCTTTTTATTATACTGTTTTGATAACATATTATGATATGTTTGTCAAGTAACTTAGGCAATGACCCATGAGAAAATAGACAACTAGCATGGCCGCTGCGGCTAAGGCAACGAGAGTACCTGCTAACATCAGGGAAAACTCTTGGTGTTCGATGGCCTCCTGCATCAAATGCAGGGACCAAGCAACTAAGGCAACGTCGAATATTAAAATAGGTATCAGCATATTTTAAAAAATGTTAACTTTTCTTTCTATTTTAATACACGATTCTTAGCTGGCAATGAACAATATTAGAAATTAACCTTTTCTAAAGATGTTATCTGTGTTACAACGGACAGGAATTCGGCGATCGCTTAAATAATTTTTCACCTCAGCAATGGTTAATTGCCCGTAATGAAGCAAAGAAGCCAATAAAGCCGCTTCTGCTTGCCCTTCACTCAAAGCTTCATAGATATGGTGGCAGTTTCCTGCGCCTCCAGAGGCGATCACTGGAATTTCCACCTGTTGGGCAATGGTGCGAGTGAGGTCCAAGTCATAACCGGCCTGGGTTCCATCAGCATCCATACTGGTAACTAATAATTCCCCTGCCCCTCTTTTTTCCATCTCCAACGCCCATTTGACCGCATCGAGTCCGGTATTTTCCCGTCCCCCTCTCACATAAACATCCCAGCCGAGGTTCTGAGGATCATTGCGTCGTTTGGCATCAATAGCCACCACGATACATTGTTTCCCAAAGCGATCGCTTGCTTTATTGATAAACTCAGGATCTCGAACAGCAGATGAGTTGACACTCACTTTATCAGCCCCTGCTCTTAACAAAACTTTAATCTGTTCTAAGGTGGAGATACCTCCCCCAACAGTCAAGGGGATAAAAACAACTTCTGCCGTACGATAGACCACATCAATGATGGTATTTCGTTCTTCATGGGTGGCAGTGATGTCGAGAAAGACCAATTCATCGGCCCCCGCATCATTATAAACCTTAGCTAGTTCTACGGGATCTCCTGCGTCTTTAAGATCCACAAAATTAACTCCTTTGACCACACGACCTGCATTTACATCGAGACAGGGTAAGATTCTTTTGGCTAACATTGATTAGGTTTTTTGGGTTAGTTATATCACTCTTTTTATGTTGCCATAAATTTGCTACACTCCTGCTAAAATTTCTCTTGATTTTAAGTTTAATAGGTCAGGAATAGGCTTTTTGTTGATGTTTTATTGTTTTTGAATTGGATAATAAATAAGATGCCCCAGGATCGACTAAAAAGCGTTTACAAACCGCTTCTCTTCCTAACAGCATCCGAAACCCCATAACCTCCCTATTGGTTAAGGTTAATTCAATTTTCCATATTTGTCCTTCTACTTTTACAGTGGTCAAAATGGCGGGACGATTTTGTTTATGGCCTCCTGAGTCTTTAACATCTCTCCACTCTAATAATTCTGCTTCACAATTAATAGTTGTTTCTGTATCTTTTTGATAGGGATGGACTTGGAATCTTACCATTTTTTTGCCATTTTTATCCATTTCTTTAATATCAAATGCGTGCAATGCTGAGCTTCTTGCCCCAGTGTCTATTTTAGCTTTAATTCCGGTGATATCTAAGTCTGGTAAGTCTAACCATTCTCGCCATCCAATGATTAATGAAGGGTATTTTTCTTGGTGTTTAGGCTGCCTTTCCATGAAACTTTTTACCTAGAGAGTCTTACAAGGATTACAACATATTCTCAATTTTCTCACAACTAAAATATGATAACTATAGATGAAAGTTGTTATCATTAAAAAAAACATAACGACTTCTGTCTGAAAGATAGAAGAGCAACCTCTTAATTTTATTCGGATAAGACAAAACATGACCAATATTTTTGATACTTTACAACACACTGAAGCGTTACGAGTGAGTGATGGTATGACAGCACCCATCTTAATTGATTATAACTATACTGCACCTTTATTAGTATTGCTTTGGTCGCAATTAGGAGATTTTGACACCCTGGAATATGCTTGGTGGTTAGAGAAACAATCATCAGAGATTGTTGCTAAGGGAATAACCATTAAAGCGATTGGTATTGGTGATCGTCAATCGGGTTTAAAATTTTGTGAATACACAGGGTTTTCATCACAAGATTTATTTGTTAATCCTGGTGCTAGTATTCATAAAAAGTTAGGATTATATGAAGGGTTATCATGGAGTATTCCAGGACTCAATGATAGTCAAAATGCTTGGATAAATATGATGTTGATGTGTGCAGGTATTGGTAGTAAAGGAACCTTAAAAGAAGTTTTGCGAGGTTATACTGGAGATAAAAAAGCACCGCAATTAATTGAGGATGAAGAGGTCGTTAAAACAAATCTTTTACCACCCCTTAAAGGTTCGTTTTTTAACTTAGCAGGAGGTACCGAATATCAGCGGCCTTTTGAGTTAGCAACCTTAAGACTAAGGAATATGGTAGAAGTATTAAGTCACTGGAAAATTTATGTTCCCAATGCTGCTTATTTAACCCAAAGAGGGGCAACATTTTTATTTGACAAAAAGGGAAATTTATTATATGAACACCTAGATAAAGGAATTCTTGGTTTTGCTGAAAATATGAGTAATCCTTTGTCTTTTTTGTCTTTTAAAGGTTAATAAAAATTAGCAGAGGGCTTAATATTATTAAGAGGGTAAGGTGGGAAAATCAAAGACTTATCTTAACTATTTATAATCCAGAAAACTTTGTCCACCTTCCAAAACAGTTTTTTAATGTTACTTTAAGACAAACTTGCTTGTTACAACCTTCTAGGCTGTGTTACTGTTTATACATTAAATATTAATCATAAACTCAAAATTAATCCTATGTCTCAACGTCCTATTTATTTAGACTGTCATGCAACAACACCAATGGATAAACGGGTATTAGAGGCTATGTTACCCTATTTTACAGAACATTTTGGCAATCCTTCAAGTATTAATCATTTTTATGGATGGGAGGCAGAAGTAGCAGTTAAAAAAGCAAGAGAAACTATCGCTAATGCCATTAATTGTAGTACCGAAGAAATGATTTTTACCAGTGGAGCAACGGAAGCTAATAACTTAGCAATAAAAGGAATTGCAGAAGCATATTTTACTAAAGGAAAACATATAATTACTGTTAAAACTGAACATAGAGCAATTTTAGACCCCTGTCAATATTTAGAAACATTAGGCTTTGAAATTACTTATCTTCCTGTTCAAAAAGATGGTTTAATCGATTTAGAATTATTAGAAAAGACAATCATTCCTGAAACAATTTTAGTGTCAGTAATGGCGGCTAACAACGAAATTGGAGTTCTACAGCCGTTAAAAGAAATAGGGGAAATATGTCAAAAAAATGATGTTTTATTTCATAGCGATGCAGCACAAGCGTTCGGTAAAATCCCCTTAGATGTTCAAGCAATGAACCTCCATTTACTATCATTAACTGCCCATAAAGTCTATGGTCCTAAAGGAATCGGTGCCTTATATATTCGTCGTCGTGATCCCAGAGTCAATATCGCCCCACAATTACATGGAGGAGGGCAAGAAAAAGGAATAAGATCCGGTACATTATACACCCCTCAAATAGTAGGATTTGCCAAAGCTATCGAGTTAGCCTTAGCAGAAATTAAAACAGAAAATAAACGTCAAAAAGAACTGAGAAATAGATTACAAAAACAAATTTTAGATATAGAAGGAGTGCATTTGAATGGACATCCTACAAAACGGTTACCAGGAAATATTAATATTAGTATAGAGGGGGTAGATGGAGCAGCTTTATTATTAGGTTTACAGTCAATTGTTGCTCTTTCTTCCGGATCAGCGTGTACCTCAAAAACAACAAAACCATCCCATGTTCTAAAAGCATTAGGTCATTCCGATAAACTGGCCTATAGTTCTCTAAGGTTCGGATTAGGAAGGTTTACAAATATAGAAGAAATAGATCAGGTAAGTCAACAGGTTATTAATACAATTCAATCTTTACGTAAAGCAGCAATTAAAACTTAATTGGAACGAAAAAAAAGGTTCTAAGCCTCCTCTTTCAAGGGGATGAACAAAAGAATTTCCCTTGTTTCAAGCCTTCAACTTGAGGGAGCGGTAATTCGCACATTCGCGCATTCCGATTGACCTATGTATAGAATACAGATCAGGAGGATAATACAACTTCATTCCTCTGTTCTAAAGCCTGGAAAAAATCAGGAGATATAGTTTCTACTGGAAAACAGTTGCATAATCTAGTCATCTTACTATAATAAATGTCAGAAAGATAAGCTAAACTTAGATTAACATCAATTAGCGTAGCATCGGTTAAGTCTGTTTTGGTAAATTGAGCGCATTTTACAGAAACATTGTTTAAGTAAGCTTCACTCAAATCAGTTCTTTCTAAGCAAACATGATCAAGACAAGCGTTTTCGATCAAGGTTTTATGTAAATTTGCCTCTTTTAAGTTAGTATAAACGAGATCAGTCTGACTCAAATTAGCTCCATAAAGATTAGCTCGATAAAAATTGCAATTCGTTAAATCAGCCCCTTGAAAATTCGCTTTTTCTAAGTTGGCCCCTTGTAAGGTTGTCCCTTGTAACTTAACGCCTTGAAAGTTAACATTTTCTAGATTGACTCCTCTCAGGTCCAAATTACTGAGATCAAAATTACTAAAGTCCCTATCACCCAGTGCATATCTCTGTTTTAGTTCCCTAGCCTTTAACTTAAGCATCTCAGTATCCTTAATAGTTGTTAACATAATTACATATTTCTTACGAAGATAGCAGCCTATAATTACCCTGGTCAATCAGCATAATTACACAATTGCATCGATCAAATGCTTTGATAGCATGGTTAAGATAGTAGGGTTTTCACGGAAAAAAGTGCAAGTTGAGAGAAAAAAATCATCAGATTCACGGGAAATACAATATTGACAAAACCCAAAACATAGTCATGATGGATGGTTCCCTGCCCCACTGCGATCTCAGTATCAAAGGCGAGAATTGTTTCGGCCTTCTACGTATAAACACCCTTATTCTTGTCAAAGAGGTTCCTTTTAGGTTATATTCAGATTAAAGTCGTACAGTGTTGTGTCAATACCTTTAAAGTGGCTGCCCAGGCCAAAAAAACACTAAAGGTAGACAGACCCATGATACAAAATCAAAGATTAATCAAAAATGATTAATCCTTTTCGATAAAACAGCCGATAAAACTCTCAGGTTTTTTCAGGAGCCCATACTCATAGCTATCCACCTAGAAAGCGTCTTAATATAAATGCCAGCGAAGCGTAAGTTTATTCTCCAGGATTTTCCAAAATATTGAATAAACATCCTCATCTTGAGATGGGTAGACACACCCCAAATGGCAAGTACCTTACTCTTATGGGATTGCTCGGTGCTGTTGGAGCCCTAATAAGAGATCAAGGATAAAAATGAGTGGATTTGATTACCATTTTCCGATGATTTTATGTTGAAACTGTTTGATTTTCAAAGATTTTTCAGCCAATTAAAACCCAAAAACAGGAATTTAAACCTGTCATCGTCTCTTACCAAAGTTTGAGGGAATTGAATGCCAAAGCAAATTATTATCGCAGAACAACACCATATTGCAGCCGTATTTTGGGAAGATCAAATACAAGAATTAGTTGTTGCTACAGGAACCCAACAAGTCAGTGACATCTTCTTGGGAGTCGTAGAAAATGTCATCCCAGGAATTGACGCTGCCTTTGTTAATATTGGAGATGCAGAACGTAACGGCTTCATCCATGTTACCGACTTAGGACCATTGCGCCTCAAACGTAGTGCAGGGGCTATCACCGAACTATTAACCCCACAACAAAAAGTATTGGTTCAGGTAATGAAAGAACCAACCGGCAACAAAGGGCCGAGATTAACAGGCAATATTAGCCTTCCTGGACGCTATCTTGTCTTAATGCCCCACGGCAAAGGAGTTAACCTCTCCCGACGCATTCGCAACGACGATGAACGCAGTCGCCTTCGGGCCCTCGCCATTCTCATCAAACCCGCAGGCATGGGTTTATTAGTCCGTACCGAAGCAGAAGGCAAGGCCGAAGAAGCGATTATGGAGGACTTAGAATTCTTACAAAGACAATGGGAGTCCATTCAGGTTCAGGCCACCTCAACCCGCGCCCCGGCTTTACTCAACCGCGATGATGACTTTATTCAAAGGGTATTGCGAGATATGTACAGTGCGGATGTTAACCGTATTGTCGTGGATAACCCGTCTGGCGTGAAACGAGTTAAACATCATCTGATGAACTGGAGTGGCGGTAGACCTCCAGAAGGAGTCTTAATCGACCATCATCGCGAATCAATGCCCGTTTTAGATTATTTTCGCGTCAACGCTGCCGTCAGAGAAGCATTAAAACCAAGAGTAGATTTACCATCAGGGGGATACATTATTATTGAGCCCACCGAAGCTCTGACCGTAATCGATGTCAACTCTGGCTCCTTTACCCGTTCCGCCACCTCCCGCGAAACCGTTCTTTGGACCAATAGCGAAGCCGCCACAGAAATTGCCCGTCAACTCAGATTACGGAATATCGGAGGAGTGATCATCGTTGACTTTATTGATATGGACTCTCGACGGGATCAACTTAAACTTCTAGAACATTTCAACAAAGCCCTAAAAATTGACAAAGCCCGACCCCAAATTGCCCAACTCTCAGAACTCGGCCTGGTGGAATTAACCCGTAAGCGTCAGGGTAAAAACGTTTATGAATTATTTGGTCAACCCTGTCCTCAATGTGGTGGCTTAGGTCATTTAGTCCATCTTCCAGGGGAATCTCAGTTAATCTCCCTAGAATCAACCGCCAGCCCGCAGCAAGCTGTTGCTGTAGCCGCCCCAGTCCCCAAACCTGTAGAAAAACCCATCGAGTCCAATGATTCAACTTGGGACAGTTCTTTTGGGGATGAAGAGAGCGATAATAGTGATCAACTAGAACTTTTACACCATCCCAGTTATCAAGAACAGAATAACAACGCTGCCAACCGTCGTCGTCGTCGTCGTCAGGCTCCTAATTTAGTGATCAAAGAGGATACCTCTCCGAAAACCCTCGACAATGGAGAAACCAAAGAGGGAGAAGAGAAATCCGAATCATCCACAGATAGCCCCAGAGAGCGTATTCCCCGTCATTTACGCCGAGAAGAGACCCCCATCGAACGGGTTTCTGTGGAAATGACCCCTGTAGAACAGGATCTTTATGCTTTAATGGGTATTTCTCCCTTAGTTCGCCTTGACCAAGAATTCAAAGATCCTAAATCTGTTTTAGTATCTGTCAAATCACCAGAAGGGGTAGAACGTAAAACCGTTGCCAAAACACAAACACCCCCAAAAACTCAAGAAACAGCAACACCAGCCATACCCGAACCCGAAGAAACTGAAGAAGTGATTGATTTAGTTCCAACGGAAAACACCTCTGCTCCCGAATCATTATTAATTACTCTAGAGGCGGATAAAGAGATTGATGATCAAAACGAACTAATCCATTTACCCTCAGAAGAAGAGGAAAAACCTGTTATTCGTCGTCGTCGTCGTCGTTCCTCTGCTAAAGATAGTGATGAGTAAAGCCGCTAATTCTACAATCTCAAAACTCAAGTTAAGATTGTAGAATAATAAACTCATCCATTTTGGTGAATTATGAAGACAAAATTATCATCAATCCTATTGGTGAGCTATGTGGCTTTTACCTTGGGGGGATGTAACCTATTTCAAGGGGCCCAAGATTCCTCAGAGGAACCCCCCGTGGCTCAGTCTCCCCAAGCTTCTGAGGAAGAAGCATCTGAAGAACAACCAGATGAAGTCTTTCAAGAACCAACTACCACTGGTAGTACCCCCCAACTCCCTAGCACGGCGGGCTTGATTCCCTCGACTCCTCCCAAGGCAAGAGAACAATCCATTACGCCAGGGCGCGATAATCCCTTTGCGGTGATTCCCATTCAACCCGTGGTTCGAGAAAAAACTGCTAGTAACGGTATTGCCGAACCGGATAAACTCTGTCAACTCGAAGAGGTTAGCCCACCGACGACTATCGCCCAAGGTCCAGGAACAGCCACTCCTGTCTCCGATGTTGATCTACCTCCCTTACTGGACCCAGTTTTACCCATTCCCAATGAAGCCAGAGGGGTTGTGGTTTCGGGGGTACTACAACTCAATGGAACCCCTGTTGCCATAGTCCAAGCTCCCAATGAAAGTGTCTCTCGTCAGGTGACAGTGGGAGCTAGTTTATCCAATGGACAAGTGATAGTCAAAGCTATTAATGTCAACAGTCAAAGGCCTTATATTGTTCTTGAGCAGTATGGTTTAGAGATTCCCCGTGGCGTGGGGGAACCAGCAGAAGAACCAGTTGAACCCCCAACTCCAACCGCTCCAGATGGTACACCACAACCGGCTGCTGCCACTACTGCCCCGTCGCCGCCCCCACTCAAACCTAATGGCTTTGGTAACGTGAGAGATTTGGTCTTGGTTACCTTAAATGTTGAGAAAAATAGAATCAATGGCATTATTTGTAATGCAGGATTTCAAAATGTGACTGTTGGTTCACTCGACTTCCAAATAGAAGATAAAACCACTGGTTCCATTCTTGATAGTCTCTTTGTTGGTGTGCCAGATTATCGTTTAGAACCAGGTCAAAAGGCGGAATTTGATTCTGGTTTCCCTGATTTACGGGGTCGTGAGTTAGAGGATGTTAACATTGAAATGGTTGACTGGGGTTCTTAATTCAATCACAATTAAATTGAATTTTTCATAGAATAGAAAACAGTGACAGAGCAACAAGAGCAAATCACCTATCCTAATTTACCTCTAGCCGTTTATAGAGAATTAGCAGCCCATTTACGTCAAGTAGAAGGGGTGAAAATTGAGTTAGTTCCTCAAAAATCCCCAAAGTTTGATTATGCTCAAAGTCAAATTGATCACTTAGTCATGGGGTATCCTATGACCATTTTGCCCCAAGAAAAACAACGAATTGAGGCAATTCTCGATTATTATGCTCAAGTTCATACTACCTATGAGCGTAAAGTTTTAGAGCCTTAATACAACTTATTTGGCTACTCCTCACCCTTATTTTATTAAGAGAATTATTCACCGGTGTTAGTTTAAGCATCTTCTAGGAACCTCATAGGTCATGAAATCACGAGCTAAGATAGTATTAGGAAAAATAGCCCTTGCCTCATTCAATAAATCATCCAACTGTAGGTTATTTCCCGGAGCATAACGAGGGCTAAAATGGGTCATGATTAATTGTTTAACCTGTGCTGCTAACGCCACTTGGGCAGCCATTGTTGAGGTAGAATGAAGACGCTCAAAAGCTAATTGCGCATCTTGGTGGGCAAATGTGGCCTCATGAATCAACACATCCGCATCTTCAGATAAAGCGATCGCTCCTTCACAGAACACGGTATCCGTACAATAAATCACTTTACGGCCAGTTTCTCTCTTACCACATAAGTCTTGTCCCCGAATGCGACGGCCATCTGGTAAAGTAACAATTTTTCCCTGTTTGAGTTCCCCATAAACTGGGCCTGGAGGGATACCTAACGCTTTCGCTTTTTCCACATCAAAGCGTCCGGAACGATCTTTTTCTGAAATCCGATAACCATAAGCTGGAATTCGATGTTTCAGTAAGCCACAACTAACGCTGAACTCTCCATCTTCATAAAGGATACCAGGGCTGATAGGACGAAAACGAATATGACTCGGTAGCTTGAAATGGGAGTATTTGGCACAAGCTTGCAAATAATCTTTTAATTCAGGGGGTCCATAAATTTCAATGGGTTGACCACTTCCTGCTAACCCACAACTCGCCAGTAAACCTGCCAATCCATAAACGTGATCCCCGTGCATATGGGTGACGAAAATACGAGTAATTTGGGATATTTTCACATCACTGCGCAAGAGTTGATGTTGGGTTCCCTCTCCGCAGTCAAATAACCATATTTCTGCCCGTTGAGGAAGACGTAAAGCAACACTCGACACATTACGGGCTCGGGTTGGCACACCGGAACTGGTTCCTAAAAAGGTAATCTCCACAATTTATCAATCTGATTGAACATTCGCTTATTTATTGTATCTATTACGGTTCTTGTTGAGTCGTCTCTCTATGGTTTTTTGTTCTTAAGATGGTATAATTTCTCACCAAGTGGGAATACTATCTACAAATAATCCCTTTACCTTCATCACTAAATAATAAATAATATGACATTTCCCGACATAATGGATAGTAAAGTTCACCTCATCAAAAATATTTTTCGTGAGCTATATTCTTTTAATATTCCTAACTATCAGCGTCCTTATGCTTGGACTGAAAAGGAAACAGAAAGGTTATTAGATGATCTTATTTACTCTATGGGAGATGAAGGAACTGATGCCTCTGATGTTGATTATTATTTCTTAGGTATTATTGTTTTAGTTAAAAATAAAAATTCAGAATATGACATCCTTGATGGACAACAAAGGTTGGCAACTTTAACTATTTTGTTTGTAGTTTTACGAGAATTATTGCCAGAGAAAAAAGCTTTGTTTGATCAACTCATTTACAGAGAAAACTCATCTGATAATGGTAAATGTCGTTTTCCTCGTTTATCTTTCAGAGAAAATGATCAGAAAATTTTTGAAAAATACTTAGAAAATCATCAGGATATTTGTCATAGTAATAGAAATAATCAACACTTATCAAACCAAGAAAAAAAAATTATTGAAAATGGAGAAATTTTACGATCTAGAATTGAAGAAACCCTAGATACTCATGCTAAGAAACAACAACTTGTCGACTTTCTTCTTGACAAATGTTACGTCTTAGTTGCTTCCACTTCTGATTTAAACTCTGCCTATCGTATCTTTTCTTGTCTTAATGATAGAGGACTAAATTTATCAGCAACAGATATTTTAAAAGCTGATGTGATGGGCAATATTTCACAAAAAAAATATACTGATCCACAAGCAAAACAAGACCAAGAAAATCACTACAGCAAACTTTGGGAAAAGTTTGAGGAAAAATTAGGAAGAGAGGAATTTGAAAATCTTTTTTGTGAAATTTTAATCATTACAAAAGGAAAGCCCTTAAGAGAATTAAAACCCAATCTACTTGATGAATTTCGTCAATATGCTAAGAAACGAGATGAAGTATTTATAGATCGTATTTTAGCACCTTTTGTTGATGCTTTTGATCAAATTAAGTCCTGTGATTTTAATGGAATACAGCATTCTTTAGCTATTAATGAATTATTTAATTGGTTGAATCATATTGAGCATAATGAGTGGCGTACTCCAGCTATTTTTTACTTAAAAAGATACCATAACTATCCTGATAAAGTTTTGAAATTTTTTAAGGATTTAGAATGTTTAGCAGCCGGGTTAATGATTAAAGGTGAAGCAGAAAATAAACGCATAAATCGTTATCTTAATATTGTACAAATGATTAGAAAGGCAGATAAATATGGTAATTTTAGTGATAAAGACTATTCTACTTCCCCCTTAAAACTGAAGAGGGTGGAAAGACAGAAGATTAGCAACCTATTAAACGGTGATCTTCATAAAATAAGCCGAAGTCGTAAGTATATTTTATTACGTTTAAATAGTTTGATTTCTGAAGAAAATCGTATTGAAGATCGATGGAATACAACCATTGAACACGTTCTCCCTAAAAAACCTACACAAGGAAGTAAGTGGAATGAGTCGTTTTCATCAGAAGAAGAAAGAAAACAATATGTTGAGCGTTTAGGTAACTTAATTTTGCTGCCTAAATCTACGAATTATGATGCGGGGAATCTTGATTTTGAGCAGAAAAAAAGAAGATATGGCAGAGAGCCGATAGTACCTTTTTCTTTAACAATCAATGCAATGGCAGAAGAAAAATGGACTCCAGAAATAATAGATAAACGACAAAAATATTTACTAGGAAAATTGCAAAATGAATGGTATTTGCCAGCCCCTCAAGAAGAATCTACCCAACACAATGAAAAAAAACCTAAGCCCATACCTCGGAATCCAAACAGGAACAAAACGCCTAGGCCGATACCTAGGAATCAAATCAAGGATGAAAAATAAATAACTATAAATTTAGAAAAAAGTCTCTCCTCTTGAAAATTTTTTATAACTGGTTTCTCAGAGATTAAAAGGTACACAAATATCTATATTAATTAGTGTAATTTTGTTCTGTGGAAATGGCTTTATTTTTCTACTTGATAGATTTTTAACACTATCTGATATGATTAATAAACAACAGATACCCTTCAAACATCAATAATTAATTTCACCATGACCACAACCATAAAAATTAACCCTTATCTATCAGGAAATTTTGCTCCAGTTAGTAAAGAAATTACTGCTAACAATTTAACAGTTAGAGGAGAAATTCCTCAAAGTTTAACTGGAATGTTCCTTAGAAATGGTCCCAATCCTCAATTTAGTCCCATCGGACAGTATCATTGGTTTGATGGGGATGGCATGGTTCACGGGGTAGAAATTAAAGATGGTAAAGCCACTTATCGCAACCGCTATGTACAAACCAGAGGCTATTGTTTAGAAAAAGAAGCCAATCAACCCTTATGGAAAGGGCTGCTAGAACCCCCAGAAATGGATAACCCTTATGGACCATCCAAAAATACTGGCAACACCGCTTTAGTGTATCATTCTGACCGGCTCCTGGCACTTTGGGAAGGAGGTGAACCCCACGCTTTAACGGTTCCTGAATTAAACACTTTGGGGACTGAAACGTTTAATAATAAGTTAGTTTCTCCGTTTACGGCACATCCCAAAATTGATCCCATCACAGGAGAAATGATCTTTTTTGGCTATTCTATTGCTCAACCTCCCTATTTACAATATGGCATTATTTCCCCCCAAGGAGAGTTAGTAAAAACGGTTCCCATTGACTTACCTATTGGGATAATGATGCATGATTTTGCCATTACCGAAAACTATAGTATTTTTCTCGATCTTCCTCTAACATTTCGACCAGAAAGAATGCAGCAAGGTCAACCTGGATTACAATTTGAATAT
Organism: Crocosphaera sp.; assembly: GCA_030064935.1. Taxonomy (GTDB): domain Bacteria; phylum Cyanobacteriota; class Cyanobacteriia; order Cyanobacteriales; family Microcystaceae; genus Crocosphaera. The sequence continues at coordinate 15,102 of JASJEA010000095.1, forward strand.
GATACGCCTTCCCGTTTTGGAATTGTTCCCCGACAAGGAAATAATGAAGATGTTCGTTGGTTTGAAAGCGATCCTTGTTATATTTTTCATACTCTAAATGCTTATGAAGAAGGAGAGGAAATTGTTTTAATTGCTTGTCGCATGAATGGAACCACCGTATTAGGAGAAGCTATGGATCAAAGCCAAGAAACTGATATTCCCCGTCTTCATGAATGGCGTTTTAATCTCAAAACGGGAGAGGTTAAGGAGAAAACATTATCTGATATTCCCTCAGAATTTCCTCGTATTAATGAACAATACACGGGAAGAAAAACCCGTTATGGTTATTCAGGAAAAATGGCTGATTCTCCCCTGCCTAAATTTGATGGTATCATGCAACATGATTTTGACAAAGGAGGCTTTAATATTCATAATTTTGGAACTCATAAATATGGAGGAGAAGCAGTTTTTGCCCCTAACCCTGATGGGAATAATCCTAATGATGGATGGTTATTAACATTTGTTCATGATGAAGTAGAAAATACTTCGGAATTAGTGATTATTGATGCTCAAGATTTTACTTCTTCTCCCGTGGCAAAAATACAAATTCCTCAACGAGTTCCCTATGGTTTTCATGGGATGTGGTTAGCTTAATCATAAAATTTAGCATTAAAACAAAGGACTGTCTGTCCTTTGTTTTCCTCCGTTTAATTTTTTGAGATAAATTATTTAAACTTAAATTTTTAAGCCAGGAATTGATAATTGTTTGATTTTTTCTGTGGTTAATTTATCCTTATTTTCTTCTATTTTTTGATTCAACATTTTTATTACACATCTACCAATATGATAAGCCATATTAACTGGAACTGCATTACCAATTTGTCTATATTGTGAAGTTAAAGAGCCTCTAAATTCCCAGTCATCAGGAAAGGTTTGAATTCGAGCATATTCTCTAATATTGAGGGGTCTAGTTTGGTCAGGATGACATCTTTCTGTTTGGGTTTGTGCCGGACTACAAGTAATAGTTAAACAAGGTTCATCCCAAGATAAACGTTTCGCAAAACCGGTTCTCCCTCCTCCTTTATAAAAGCTATTTTTTAGATAAGATTTTTGAATGTCTATGGGTAAGTTTTTCCAGTTTCCCCCAGGAGGAACTAATTCCATGATGGCTTTTTTGCGAGCATTATATTCAACCCCTGGAGATTTAGGACAATTTTTTAATGCTTCTCTCAAAGAAATTGTATAAGCTTGTTCTTCAGGAAAAATAGGTGTAATATTGAGGTCTTGACGACAAGCAATAATAATCAGTCGATCTCTTTTTTGAGGAACATCTAAAAATTGCGCACTGACAACTTTATAATACGGATCATAGCCTAATTTTCGGAAAGAATCTAAGATAATTGCTAGGGTTTTACCCTGTTTATGACTCAATAATCCCCTGACATTTTCTGCGATCGCTATTTTGGGTTTAACTTCTGCTAAACAACGAGCAAATTCAAAAAATAAGGTTCCTCTTATATCTTCAAACCCTTTACCTTTTCCTGCATAACTAAATGCTTGACAGGGGAAACCACCGGAAACAATATCTATTTTTCCTTGATAGGGTTTAAAATTTATTTCACTGACATCTTCATGAAAAATTTTCCAACGAGGACGATTTTTTTGTAATGTATTAATACAGTCTTTATCTTTTTCTACTAATAACTCATGAGCAAATCCAGCATTTTCCAAACCCAGTGCCATTCCCCCACATCCTGCAAATAATTCGATACTTTTTATTGTTTTTTTGTCTGGTGTCTTGAGTATTTTAAATCCCACTTCTTGATATTTTCCATTTAAATTATTATGAACCCATTTAAGCAATTCTAAGTCAAAGACTTTAATGTTATGATTTTTTTCTCCATGAATTAATTTTCTCTTTTCCCAATTACGAAGCAAATTTGTAGAAATACCTAAAATTTCTGACGCTTTTTCTAAAGTTACCTTTGCCATTGGTTTATTTTTAAAAAATTAATCTCAGTCTACACTCATTATAGAGTTAAATTACTATTTAATCAACTATCAGTAAAGCTCTTTATCAAGTTCCCTAATTATCTTAGAAATTTTATTAAGAATTAAATCATAATCTAAATCAATTAGAGACCAAAATGATTCACCGATCAATAATTCTATATTATAATCTTCAACAGCTTTTTTACTAATGGTTAAAGAATTTCCCATGTTTAATGCTGCTGCAAATATAGAATAAGGATGAATACTGAGTTCTTGAATACTTCGCTCTTTTTGGCTTCCTGTTAAAGTATCTTTCTTGGTTTTTAGCTGTGTATATTTTATTAATCCTTGATCGTAAATAATTAAATCAATTCCTTTAAGTTTAATTCCTAGTTCTTGATCTGGTAAATATACCTTATTACTCAAATTAGCAATTTCCTCAAACTTATGTCCTAATTTTTCAGATATAAATCGAGTGTACATATTCGATAAATATAGATTCTCACTTTTTGAGAACTCAAAGATGTTTTTAAATCTCTTTTTGGTTTGATAATTAACTTGTCTGAATTTTTCCTTTTCTTTTCCTAAGCTGGTTAAGGTTTCTTGTTTAAAAATTTTTAAAATTTTATCAATTTTGTATTCATAACTATTAACCGTAGATATCCGCCCAGTATTAATTCTAAAATAATCCATTAATAATTCATCCAATATTCGGGCAATCTTATAAGTTTCTGATAATTCATAAGGAAGATTATAAGGAGTTTTAATAGTATCTTTGTGTTTTAATATTTTTTCAACTAATTCATCCTTATTATCATTATAATCGAATCTTTTACTCATAAAATTTAATTCAAATCTGTCTGCATCAATTAGTATACTGGAGAAAAGTGGATAAATTTTAAATTAAAGTATTATGTTTCCTATCATTTATTCTGATACCTTTCTACAACACGATACAGGCAACTCTCACCCCGAAAGCCCTCAAAGGTTAGAAGCTATTACTAAGGCATTGAAAACTGTTTCTTGGAGCCATCGCTTACAATGGCAACAGCCCACAAATATTACTCAACGCGATCCCCTACCCTACATACAAAACATACATACTATTGATCATATAGAACGAGTCAAAACTATAGCAGTAAAAGGAGGGGGGTTTATCGATGGAGATACAATCGTATCGCCCCAAAGTTATGAAGTTGCCTTACTAGCGGTTAATGGTTGGTTAGATGGAGTTGACACTGTATTAAGCACAAATCATTCTGCCTTCGTTTTGTCTCGCCCCCCAGGGCATCATGCAGTGCAAAACACGGGAATGGGGTTTTGTCTCTTTTCTAATGCAGCCATCGCTGCTGATTATGCCTTACAATGTTCTGGAGTGCAAAAAGTTGCCATTTTAGACTGGGATGTGCATCATGGTAATGGAACCCAGGCGATAGTAGAAAATAACCCCAATATTGCTTATTGTTCTTTACATCAGTTTCCAGCTTATCCTGGAACTGGAAAAGCTGATGAAAAGGGAAAATATGAAAATGTTCTCAATATTCCCATGCAACCAGAGAGTGCTTTTAAAGAGTATCAAGAGGCCTTTGAAAAAGAAGTAATACCCTTTTTAGAAAACTTTAAAGCAGATATCTTAATTGTTAGTGCGGGTTATGATGCCAATCAAGCTGATCCCCTAGCATCTATAAATCTTCAACCTGATCATTACGGCATTTTTACACAACAATTGTTAACTATAACACCCCGTCTTTTATTTGGTTTAGAAGGTGGTTATGATTTGACTGCATTAGGTCAATCGGTGGTAGCAACTATTGAACAATTGATAGGTCAATAAGAATGCGCAAATTTATAATTTAGAATTACATCTACCTTAAGTTGGAGGCTGGAAACAAGGAAGATTTTTCCTCACCATCCTTCGACCGCTTTTCATACCCTTGAAAGGGGAGTCTTGAAACCCTTTTTTTTCAGTCAAAATAATGGTTATTTAGAAAATATAGCACTACGCATTATGGTTAGGAAGTTTATGAAATTGCAAAACCTTGTAGGGTTGGCATTGCCCACCTTACCATAATGTCCTAATCTTTCTTTGTACTGCTATAAGTAACGATTTAGCATTTCCCATACTTGTGAGATACAAAGTTTTTTAGTTTTGGGATTTCGGAGTTTGGAAAGAAGACATCAACATAGCTCATGAGAGTGAGAAAAAGCATAGTAAATAATAAAGAATTACTAAAATTTTGCTGAGAAAAATAGGATAATTTTTCTCAGCAAATTCTCATTGAACTTAATTAGCCTTGAATGAGAATTTATTGGCTTAATTTTGTCATGATAAATGTATTAAAAAACACAAAAGTCTTAACAACACTTTTGACTATTGCTTCCATTACCACCACCGCATCTGTAGCCCAAGGGATTACCCTCCGAGTAGAAGTCGAAAATATTGGTCCCGAAGGTGGTGTATATATCACCCCTGTTTGGGTAGGATTTCATGACGGTAGCTTTGATAGTTACGACGATGGGTTATCTTCTCAACTGGGTTTAGAAAGAATTGCCGAAGATGGCGATGTTTCTTTCATATCGACTGACTTTTTAGCTGATCAAACCTATATTGATATTGATCCGGTTACAGGAGAGCGTACCAGTGCAACTGTTGATGCAGTTACAATGTTTCCTGGGAGTCGGGTTGATGGTGCCCTCGGCACAGGTCCAATTAAGTCTGGTAGTCGTGCCATCAGCCTCTTTCAAGTCGCAAAAGATGGTTCTAATGACTTCTTTTCCTACGCTTCTATGATTCTCCCCTCCAATGACTACTATCTAGCCAACGGAAATCCTGAAGCATTGAATATCAGGGATTTATTGGATGGACAAACATCTTCCATTGAGTTCTTTATTGGACAAGTTGGAAGCGGAAGTTCTAATGATGCAGGAACGGAAGTCAATGATTTTGCCACTTCTGCCGGTAATGCGTTATTTGGAATTCCTGGGGGACAAACTGGACCAAACCAGGGAGTTAATCAAGGTGGGGTTAATGCTAATCTCATTAATCCTTATGCAATTCAGCCCGGTGTTGATGATCCCAATGGACCATTTGCCAATACACCTGTAGGTTTTGCTGACAACTTTCCCAATTTAGACTTTAACAATACCGCTCTCTACCCTAATGGCATTGCTCGTATCACTATTACTGCTGTCCCCGAATCATCCACAACCCTTGGTTTAATGTTGATGAGTGGCTGTTTTCTGTTGGGCAAAGTTTGGCAAAATCAACATAAAAATAGTCGTTAAATCGATGCGCCCTCCCCTGAAAGCCAGGGATTCTTGAACGTACCATAGCTCGTTCAGGTTTCCCTCTCTATTAGTCTCATGAGGTACACTTATATCTTACTCCCGAACTCCGAACTCCCAAAGATCAAAAACTTTGTACCTCACAAGTATAGGAAATGCTATAAATTCTAAATTCTAAATTCTGATTGACAATCTGTTTTCCACATTGAAGACGAATCAGATAAAGAGTAAAGAGTTTGTTCCACTAAGTTTTTGTTCAAGGGTTTAGAAAAAAGAAAACCTTGTGCATAGTTAACCCCTAGGGATTTTATTAAATCAGATTGTTCAGAGGTTTCAATCCCTTCCGCTAATGTCTTCATACCTAAAGTGTCTGCTAACTTAATAATAGCTTCAATGATTTGTAACTGTTCAGGATTAGATTCTAATCTGGCCACAAAACTACGATTTATTTTGAGAATATCAATGGGTAATTGTTGCAAATAATTCAGAGAAGAATAACCTGTTCCCAAATCATCAATGGATATTTGTATTCCCAAATTTTGTAAACATTGTAACTTAAAACAACCCGATTCAATATTATTCATTAAAACAGTTTCTGTTATTTCTAAGTTTAAATAATGGGCCTTAAGTTGAGTGGTTTCCAAAATGCTTTTAACTCGTTCAACAAAGTTAGCTTGAGAAATTTGATGACTGGAAATATTAACACTAATTTTTAAACTGTTGAACTTAGAAAAACGGTTTTCCAAAATACTAATTTGCTGACAAGCTTCTTGCAAGAGCCATTCTCCCAAAGGAATAATTAATCCTGTTTCCTCTGCAATCGGAATAAACTCACTTGGGGATATCCAACCTTGTCTGGGATGATGCCATCTTATTAATGCTTCAAACCCTAAAAGTTCTGAGGTTGCTAAGGAGATAATAAGTTGATAATAAAGATGAAATTCTTGATTTTCCAAAGCCTGACGCAGACAAGTTTCTAACTCAAGACGTTTAAGGACTTTTTGATGCAATTGCTTAACCGTTTAGCCAATGTTCTTTTTCCATTGAAATAGATAGAAAAGTTAAGCCTCCTGTTATCCCTAGGACCATAAGAGTGATGAATACTGTTAGTTTTGCTCTCAGGGAGAAGACATTAAATATGGCGATTTTAAGATGTATAATTGAGAATTAAGCATTTATAATTAATTTTTAAAGTTCAAATTCAACTAGAAAGTAACGCATCAACAGAACGATTCACTTTAATTCTGGGTAGTCTATGTTTAAACCCACATAAAATTTCCCAGGAGATGGTTCCTAGCATTTTAGCCCAATGTTCCGCCGTAATTTCTTGTTCCCCATCTTTACCAATTAAAGTAACAGTGTCCCCCACTTTAACATTACGAAGATGACTCACATCTAACATTAATTGATCCATTGTAATCGCCCCAATTTGACAAGCTCTTTGACCCTGAGTTAAAACTTGTAGACGATTGGATAAATTGCGGGGAACGCCATCGGCATAACCAATACCCACCACTGCTATTTTCATTGGGCGATCGCTGATAAATTGATAACCATAACTCACCCCTGTATTGGGGGGAATGGTCTTAATTTGAGTAATTTTGGCTTTAACTTGCAAAACAGGCTTTAAAGAGGCTTGAGGGCGCAAATGAGGGGCGGGATAAAGGCCATATAAAGCCAGTCCCACTCTGACGAGATCATAGTGAAAATTGGGAGCAATGAGAGTGGCTGCGGAGTTGGCAAAATGGAGACGAGGCGGTTGGATACCTTCGGATTTTAAATTGGCGATCGCAGTTTTAAAGCGACGATGTTGTAAATACATATTACTGGGATCGGGATCATCAGCAGTTGCGAGGTGAGAATAGACACTGCTTAACTTTAGATAGGATAAGTCTTTGACTTGTTGAGCGAATTTTGTTCCCCGATGCCAAGGAGTTCCTAAACGAGACATTCCTGTATCTAACTTGAGATGAACAGACAAGGGTGTTTCGTACTGGGATAGGGTTTGAGAGACCATGATGGCCTGTTCAGGGTAACATAGAGTTGGTTCTAGATGCCAATGGGCAATGGCAGCAATTTCTTCGGGGGTGTTAATTGCTCCCAAAATAAGAATGGGTGCAGTGATACCAGCTTCTCGCAGTTCAATTCCTTCCCCCAAAGTCGCCACTGCTAAAGCTTTGGCTCCTGCTTTGATAACGGTTTGAGCAACGGCGATCGCTCCATGGCCATAAGCATCTGCTTTCACCACAGCCATTAATGCAGTTTTGGGGGACAATAATTGTTTAATTTGGGTGACATTATAGGTTAATGCTCCTAAATCTATTTCCACCCAAGCCCTTTGACGAATAACTTCTGAAAGATGGTAATTGTAGCGATTTTTAGCAACAAATCCTGGAACCGATTCTTGGCTTAACATTTGGTTTCACTCCTAACACACTCACCCTTAATTGACAGCTATCCTAGCAGACAATGGACTGTAAGGACGTAGATAATGTGAGTTTGTTCGGAGTTTGGAGTTAGGAGTAATGATTATTTAACTAACCGCCAACAAGCCCCGCACTATAAACGAGGCAGATGTATCGAATTTTCACAAGTAAGTTAAATTTTGTACCATAGAGCCAAAAAAAGCAGTAATTAAACGTGAGTTCGGTGTTATCTTTTTTTAAACGAGACAATGAGGGTTTGAGACTGCTGATTTTAATAATTTGTCTCCAAATTTCCCTATATCGAACTCATGTAATAGGAGTTTTGGGGGATTTGGAAACCCCGACTTTTGAGAAGTCGGGGTAGTTCATATCAACTTAAACAAAGAATTTAAACCACACTAAAAACAATCACAAATCCCAATACGGCCCCAAACACAATTAAGGCATAGAATTGAGCGCGACCATTTTCTAGGTATTTCAAACCTTCTCCACTAACTAAAGTAGCTAACCCTGTCAAATTAACCGCTCCATCAACAACACGGTAATCCACTTCCATAATTTGACGGGCTAAACGACGACATCCCATGACAAAAACATTGTGATAAATATCATCGAAATACCACTTATTGAGAGAAAACTGATACAAAGCCGGGAATTTATCAGCGATCGCTTTGGGATCAATTTTGTGTTGTAGATACATCAAAGAAGCGACAGTAATGCCAATTAAAGCAATACCAACAGAGTTCCCCGCCATGATAGCAAACTCGGTCCAATCGAAGTGAGACACCTCTTCAATAACTTCTCCAGGGGCGTAAATAAAGCCCTCAAAGGTATTTTCCCAAGGTTTACCCAATAAACCAATAAGAGTTGAAGGAACCGCTAAAATGAGCAACGGTAAGGTCATAGTTAAAGGAGACTCATGGGGGGAATCACTATGGCCATGATCATCGTGGCCATGATCCTCACTTTCATGATCTAATTCCTGAACATCCATGGCCCCAGGACCAAACACAGGGGCAACAGCAGCCTTTAACTCAGCCCGAATGTCCATATTATTGCCTCGGAAGTCCCCTTCAAAGGTCATAAAATACATCCGGAACATATAAAATGCGGTTAAACCAGCAGTCAACCAACCCACTAACCATAAACTGGGGTTCGCTTCAAAGGCCAAGCCTAAAATTTCATCTTTTGACCAGAAACCGGCAAAGGGAGGTATCCCACAGATAGCTAAGGTTCCGATTAAAAACGCTAAGGAGGTGAGGGGCATATATTTCCGTAATCCCCCCATTAAACGCATATCCTGCGCCAATACAGGGTCATGACCAACCACTCCCTCCATTCCATGAATAACAGACCCGGAACAGAGGAATAACATCGCTTTGAAGTAAGCATGGGTCATCAGATGAAACAAACCGGCGGTATACGCACCGATCCCCATAGCCATCACCATATAACCTAGTTGGGAAATGGTGGAATAAGCTAAACCCTTCTTGATATCATTTTGGGTTAAAGCAATGGTAGCCCCTAAAAAGGAAGTTACGGCCCCTGTCCAAGCGATGGTAGTCATCACCACAGGAATATTCTCGAAAACGGGGTACATCCGCGCAACTAGGAACACACCCGCAGCCACCATCGTTGCAGCATGAATTAATGCAGAGATGGGTGTAGGACCTTCCATTGCGTCCGGTAGCCAAACATGAAGGGGAAACTGTGCTGACTTTGCTACTGGTCCAAGGAAGACCAAAACAGCGAATAAGGCCGCTAATGCAGGGGCGATCATTCCTGAAGAGACTAAACTTTCTAAACGCTCTCCCATGACATCAAATTCAAAGGTTCCTGTAGCCCAATACAGTCCTAACATTCCTAAGAGTAGGCCAAAGTCCCCTACGCGGTTTGTTACGAATGCCTTTTGACAAGCATCGGCCGCTGGTTTGCGATCGAACCAAAAACCAACCAGGAGATAGGAACACATCCCTACCAGTTCCCAGAAGATATACACTTGAACCAAGTTAGGACTGATGACTAAGCCCAACATGGAAGAACTAAAAATGCTCAAATAGGCATAGAAGCGGACATAACCAGGATCATGAGCCATGTAGCCATCAGTATAAACCATCACTAAAAAGGCTACAGTTGTCACAATGACGCACATTAATGCACTAATATGATCGAGGGTATAACCCATCTGTAGATGAAAATTACCGGCTGCTGCCCATTCGATCATACGAGTATAGTCTGCATGACCTTGGATTTGACTCCATAATAGAGCAAAGGATAACACCATTGACGCGCCTAACAGGGAAATAATAAACACTGCATTGACTTGTCTGAGGCGGTTGGTAGCTTGATTAAAGGAGATTAAACCTAACCCTACCACCATTGCCCCCAACAAGGGCAAAAAGGGTATTAGCCAGGCGTATTGATAAAGAGGTTCCATAGAGTATAGTGCCTAAGTAATTTGATCTCTTACTTAGTTGATAACGCTAACTCTTTAGTGTAAGACTTTTCTTAAGAAAGTTTTCACTCAAAGAGGAGGTTAAATGCCTCCTTTTTATTTCATTGTTGTTGTCTGTGTGTCCGAAAAGCCCCAATCAGTTCCTTGAAAAGTAGCTTAACCAGCTTATCTCCAACTCTTGCTTTTCCCCATTGCTTGAGTGAGTTATTACCAGGGCAATTAGGGTCAATTTTCCCATCCTCTGTTAACTTGGCTTGGATATCTTGGAGGTAGCGATCGTATAATTCCTTAACTCGTGGTTTAGGGTTTTTTGGTGGTGACAGGGACATGGTACGTTTAGCCCACAAGTACAACTGAATCCTTGCCAAAACCGAACCCGTCACGATGTGTCCTTTTTTCTTCCCAGACTCCCACGGCTTAACCGCTTTCCCCAAACAGGCATGAAACCGAGCTAACCCAATCCGCTTTGTAACAGGTTTCCCACTTTTTCCAAATTTTCTAGGCTTAATTTTCCGAAGTTCTTTACCGCCCCCATCAAGAAACTGCTCAAACGGGTAAATTTGACACAAAATGATAATGCGATCGTAAACGCCAAGGTTAAAACAATCGAAAGCCTCACAATAAAATTGATATTTAGGGTTAGCTAAAAACTGCTTAAACCTTTGCCTAATCTGAATCTTACGTTGTTTAAGTCTAACTATTTGTTGACTTAGTTTAACTAATTGGGGACTAAAGCCTTGATTTTGTACGGTTCCAATAGATTTTTTAACAATTTTTAACCAATGTTTTCGCCAACCTGGATGTTGATCACTATCACTAATAAATAACCAGATCCCATCTACCTTATCACAATTACTATATTTACTATTTTTTGCTTCTGGGAATTCTGTGTGAAGTAAATTTCTAGCACGGTTAATCAGTGGCTTTAATTCACGGTTAATCCTTTGATGTTCTAAAAATAATTGATAGGTTGAATTAATTTCAGGGGTTTTCAAGGAAAGGAAGGCAGAAGGGTTATTAGTGTTTAGCCATCCACAATAAGCCAATGCTACCGCATCATGATAATCGTCTTTATAGTCCCACTGGCAAAGTCGACGATAACTCGTTAAGTCTCTGTTGCTAATAAACCTAACTTCTTTACCAGCATTAAGTAAAGTGTTAAACCATAGTTTAGAGTAGTTGCCCGTTGGTTCCATGATAAAAATGTCACCTAAACTTATTAACTTTTCAAGGTGCAGTAAGGTAGTTTCTATCTCGAAAAAATAAGCTTGATCATAAAAATCAGTCGCCTTAGTTAGAGGGTAATCGAGATAGTCACTCAAACACTAAAACTCATCGGTACGGCTACACATTTGTAACAACCGATATCTAGACCAACAATGGTTTTATTGTTCATAGTTTTGTGTTTTCATCAGGGTATCATTTTGACCCTTTTAATCTCTATCGTCTTTTAATACCCGAAGCCAGAAACGGCTAATTAGTGTAGAAGACAGAAGGGATAAAAGGATCATGGGGATAGCGTCTATTAAAGAGTAAAGACGGGATCGTCTATTTAGTTATTAAGACAGAATTATCCCCATTTAGAGAAGGTAGCTAACCCCCTCTATTCCCCCTACTGTAAAGTAGGTAG
>JASJEA010000096.1 GCA_030064935.1 Crocosphaera sp.
TGCCATCATTGCCCCCATGTTGACGAAACCAGTCGGCAAAACTTATAGAATCAAGATCGCGAATGGTTTTCATTGCCCATTCAAAGTTCAATAACCCTGGTACTAGGGGGCTGGTTCCCAACGCCAGAGAATTGGCCATTTTATCAATAGCTGACAATTGGGAGGTGGTAAAAAACGCCTTTAACCCATGTAATGGCGCACCAACAGGGAAACGAAAGTCTAACTCTCCTATCCTACCCCCACGATTAATAAAGGTATGAGTGTGTTCCTTGAGGCGTAAATTATCGATCGCCCCCACCTTTCTCATTAAGGCAAAAAGATTATAATAACAGCCGAAAAAGACGTGTAAACCCATTTCAATGTGATTTCCGTCTTTATCAACCCAACTGCCCACTTTTCCACCGACAAAGGGACGAGATTCAAAGATCTCCACCTCACAACCTGCGTCCACTAAGTCAATGGCCGTGGCCATCCCTGCTAAACCGGCACCAACGATCGCAACTCGCATTCTTTATGTTCCTTGTCTCATTTTCTTTACATATTTTAATAGAAAACGGAGACGACTAATCTACTAGCAGATTAGTTCTTTGCGGAACATTTTGGTTTGAACTATGGTATGCAACGGTGAATGAAGCAGAAACTTAAATTGTGAGGTTTAGGCATCACCGCACTTATAGGGCGATGAGGAGGTCAAACATATGTTCTGCCCATTTCTGCCAGTTCAAGCGGACCTCATATTCTGCACGAGATACTCTCACCAGGTGTTGATATTGTTTTGGATCAGAAAAATTAGCTTGAATCAACTGAGCATAATCTTGTCCGGATGCGGACAACGATAACATAAATCCATTTTTGCCATTTTTAATGATGCTAGGGATACCCCCCACATCTGTCGTAATCACCGGAATGCCTGAGGCATTGGCTTCACAAATAACAATGGGTGAACAATCAGCACGAGTCGGAAAAATCAAAAAATGAGACTCCAACAGTAAATTATTAAATTGTTCTCGTTCCTCAGAAATATTTTTGTTTAAATTGGGTATAACCTTTAGCCGTTCATGTGTATATTCTAGGGGAGGATAACAGCCCAAAACTAATAGTTCAGCATCTACTCCCATATCAAGTAGAGAAGTTAAGGTATCAAAAGCTAACTTACCTCCTTTGCGCTCCCAGTCTCTGCCCATGAATAGAAGACGACACCGACTTGAAGAACATTTGTCCAGTATTCTCTGAGCATCGGGGATGGTATCGATATTGGCTCCAAAAGGGATAATTTCTATCTTTTCGGGGCTTGCACCATAATCTTTAATTGCTGAATTTGCTGCCCATTGAGAAGAATAAACAAGCTTTTTAGCACGTAAAATTGCTGAACTTTCGCATTGCTCATGGTGTTGATTATTCTCTAAGTTATAAGTCTCAACCAATAGTTTGTGGGTAACATCAGAGACATAAATAATCGGGATATCTGTTTTAAGAGATTGCATCTCTTGGCAAGCGACTGGAGCAACAATTGCATTAATACAATCATCTTGCAGTTGTTCTTTGATAACTTGATTAAATCGACGAGCAATAGACTTTTTAAAAAATTCTTGTTTAATAAAAAGTCTATTGACTTTTTGCCATATTTTGCTTGATATTCCTAATTCTTTTGGATCTTGGGGATTCCCTAAATTAATCAAGTTAATCGGGAGTGAATGGAGAGATGTGTACATCCTGTAGAGTGTACCTGAAAACGCGTTTCTATCCAGATAATTATGAGCCGAGAAAAAGCCTATATTTAATTTGTTCATTGAATTATTAAATAAAGAATAGAAATTAGAAAAATTCAAGAATAGGCATGAGCCACTAATCCCATACAGTTCTACTCGTGAGAGGGTAAAAAGGAACAAAATTTTATTTTTGGTAAGGCATTAGTCAGTTTTGAGAAGTTGTAAAGGGTTACCTTCAAAATATTGAGGTAGAGGAGCATCCATTAACGATAGCAGAGTAGGTGCTAAATCAAGAACGTGTCCAGAGGAAATTGTTGTATTGGGTTGAATGTCTGGCCCAACAGCCAGAATTAACCCTTGTTCTCTATGGCTTCCTGCTCGATAGTGAGGCAGGGGGCCAAAGCGTCCATAGTCGGGACTGTCAATGACATCGGTAGCATACTCATTTTGCCAAACAATAATTAAATCAGCGTCAGGCAGTTTAGGGTTAGAATCACTGGGATCCTTTCGGGTACGGATAATTTTTTTTACCATGGGAATGCCCTGACGAGGTTCTTTCAAGGCATAAAGCTGATCACACAATTCATCACACAACCCATGATACTCCTTCTGAGTTACTTTTCCTTGGGGTTCTCTTCCTTGAAGATTAATGCGAATGTAACCCTCAGCAAAACTCGGTATAGCAAAAGCTTTCATCGCAGGCCACAAAGGTTTATACCATTGGGCCGGGTTCCAAGGCACAACTGTGTCTCCCCGTCGTCTCAATTCATAGTGAGAAACTAAATCGGGTTGCTCTGTTCGATCAAGATAGGGTTCGAGAATATTAAAAATCCTTGTTGGAGTTTCTCTTCGTAAAAAACGACGAATGGGATTGGATTCGTACTTATCCCCCCACAAATGTCGCTCCCAATAATTCCATTTCATCGCCGTTAAAGGAGGCGGTAACGGCTTAGATATATCCCCATAAGCCAGTCTCCATTGCCCCGGAAAGTTAAACCGATACATAAACTCAGGGAGATAGACAAAGCTAGGTAAGTCAATTGTGGCAGGCCCCATCCCATGGGCTGAAAAAATGACGATGTAGGCGTTGTCAGGGGCTTTTTCTAAAATTTTACCAATGGCATCGTCCATTGCTTGATAAACGGCTAGTAAGGGGTCGTGGGAAATGCGAGATTGCAATGCCTCATACAAGGGATGCTCTGGTTGACTTAAATGCCAGCAAGCATGACCCGCAGAATGAGGATCGTTGAACACCGTTAACAACAAATCCCAATTTTCTCGTTCCAGTAAATCTCGACAGATAGCCGCCCGACGCACCATCCCGATCTTCAGTTTTTCTTCGAGTTCTAATGTCTGTTTGAAATTGAGGCATAAGGGATAGTCATTGTGTAAACTGGGACTGCCACCATGCTTTTCTAACAATTCTTCTAAGAAGCATTCTGGCAAAGAAGCAGAGGGAACTTGGGGAGAATGCGCCCCCCAACCCCCTACCTGAATTCCATTAATCTGAGGGGTTAGTCGAACTTGAGGAACATCAAAAGCTGCTATGCGATAATCTTCTCCTAAAGCATAAAAAGCAGGATATTCCTGAAAGTCGTAAGCAGCACGGGTTTCAGTTTCGTAAGTCCCTTCTCGAAACCCCATATGCGCCCAAAATCCAGTTTTCTCAGGGGAACAACCGGTGGCAAATGTTGTCCAGGCTGTTTCTACATTAGAATCATCGAAGTTCTGCAATCTTCCATAAATCCCTTGTTCACGAAGACGAGACAAGTTTTTCAAGTATCCTTGAGACATCCAATCTTCTAGCAGAGAAGGTTCTGTCGCATCCATGCCAATGGCAACGACTGGGTTCCTAGTTTTCTTCATGTTAAGTTACTTGAGCTTTTTATCCGTAAGATGTCAACAACATTTAGGTTAACTGTATTAATTGAGTCACTTGTTTTGAATCACAATCGTTTTAAAATTCTCTTGTTTAATCACTTTTTAATTAAGAAGAGAAACTTTTTTATTAATAGCTGTGAAAAATTTAGTTATTGTACAGTAAAACTCACCACCACTATTTTATCCTTCCTCTATCACCACGTCAACCTGTCATAATGATACTCTTGATTACCAATCATAGGAATAGTTGAGAAGTTTATACAATTTTTCGTTGAAAGGGATAAAATAGCTGCTGAGTTTCTCCAATACCTCTCGATGATCAGCCGTTATCTCCACTGGTTTGCCAACATTATAACTTTTCTCCTCTAGTTGCTGGAACACGGTTTCAGGAAAAGGCTGGATGCCGAGAAAATTAACAATCTTATTTAATAACGCTCTTTTGTTCTGTTTTAATTCCTCGAAACTGATAATAAGCAGATTATTTTTGTCAAAGTGTTGGTAATAGTTATTTAATTGTTCTACATATTTGCCACGGTTAATATAGTCATAAGGATAGATATCTGCTTCACATTCACTATTTAATTCTTGATCAATCGCTTGAGAAAATGGGCGATTATCGCCAATTTTTCGATTATTTTCAGCTACTAAGGCATTATTTGCAAAACTATGATACATTTTCCAAGCTGAGTAGGCACGGTCAACAGGATTTCTCAAAATCGCAATCATTTTAATAGGGCCCAAATCTTCCTTAATTCGTTGGGGAACCCCAGGAAAGTAAAGGTAACTTGGAGATACGTCAAACGTTAATCGATTTCCTCTTTCAATTTTGGAGGGAAAACAGCCTAAATACCAACTCCATCCTTGCTGATAATGTTCTGGGACATCAAAATAACGAACCTCTTTCCAGGTTTTGTTACCAATAATCTGTGGATGTTGGACTAGGTAATTATATAAAGAAGTTGTTCCTGCTTTCTGGGTACCAATAATTAAAAAGTCAGGGGAAGACTTAACGAGGGGATAAATTAAGTCTTTAATCAGCTTTTTCATGAGATAGTGTTAATGATTAAGTGGTAATTAAGAGTTGAGAAAGTTTCTAGATATTATATAAATATAAATTTATATCGTAAAGGTTTTCTGGTAAATTTATAATACCTATTGACAGAACAATTGCGCTATGCTAAGTTATGCGATATTTAAATCAATATTTATGCACCGTATAACTTATTGAATCCATAAACACAATACTATTCATATATTTAGGATGCTTAAACAATCACTACCCTTTTTTTTAAAGATAGCTACTGGGACAGTACTGCTGTTGACACTGGTTCCGTCTTCAGCCAAAGCTGCTATTGTTTGGTCTGAGTCCAGTGGAATATTGGAGGCGAATAATTTTTGGTACAACCCAGTAGAGCGTTCAACATCCATAATGGGTTTTAATGAAGAGCAGCAAGTTACCTTGGATCAAGAGATTCCTCATCAGATTTTAAATGAGTGGGATGATCTTACTAATCTTTTATACCTTGATCCAGGCTTGGTGGTTGATAGTCATATGCTCTACTTCGCAAAACCCACCTCCATCAGCGGAAGAATGACAGCCGAAGCTACGGTGAAGTTCTCAGGGAAAATTATAGGATTGATAGGAGATTCAAGTCTTTTCTACCCTTACAATGACTTGTTTGCTCCTAATGCTACCAAAAAGACCAGTAGATTTAGTTGGACTCTTGAGGAAGAGGCAAGTTGGACACCACTGGATGAGGTACAGTTTGTCTCTGAGGATACACTTCAGTTGAATTGGACTACCCACTCTGCTATTGATCCTTTACGAGTGTTAACAATCCGAACTGTGCCTGAACCTTTAACTATACTAGGGGCAGGAACTGCCATAGCAATGGGGGGCTTTTTCAAGTCGAAGGTAAAGCTCAAGAGGGAACAAGGCAAATAAGCACCACAATTAAATTTTGCGATCGCAGAAAATTTTTCCATTCTGCGATCGCCTCTAAGTTGACTTTGGTGTTCTTAAACGTTTTTTCTGAGTTCGTTTTAAAAATAAAGGAAAGAAACTACCGATAATTAAACCCCCTCCAACACAAAAAGATAACAACACACCGATAGGTAATTCAATAGAATCCCATAAAAGAAATTTTAGGGAAACCATCCTAATATTTTGAATTGAAAAAATAGCGATTGCTCCCAACCAAAACGCCAATAATATACTAATAATAATATTTTTGACTGTTGCTACTATCATAGGTAAACTCTAATGGATAAAAAAATCAATAATCTTCCATAAAATCAAGTAAAATTCGACGATGAATGTCTCCCAAAGGACTGACTTTATCCAGTTTACTTGAATAACATTCACCCTTACGAATAGCATCAGGAGAAACCAAGCCAAGATCCGCCCCCTCTTGTAAATCTAATGCTTCAATAGAAACAGTTAAAGGAGCATGGAAAATATAACGCAAAGCCAAATCGTCATCATAACGACCGAATAAAATCGGATTGTCAAGATGATAACTAATCTCTTCTAAAACCTCTCGTTTGACCCCGACTTCTGGGGTTTCTCCATCTTCAAGATGGCCCCCAAAAAAACCCCAGTGATCAGGATAAAGAATGGTGGGAATATTGTCCCGTAACTGCATTAAAAATCGACCATTTTGATGAAGAATAGCCAATGCAACCCGACGGGGATTACTTGGTATTTCTTTTGTGGGGAAGGAGGAACTCATCAGGATTGGGTTTAGAAGTTGGTTCAATTTGAGTATTAACCACCGGTTGGGCTGTTGAGGTGGAACTAGGGGCATTCCCTTCTAGTTTTTCAACTTCTAGAATATACAATTCCCCGACATCTTGACCACCCATAGGAATAGATTGATAAGTCACCTTACCGGTGATCTGCACCCTTTCCCCTGTTTGGGGCAGTGATCCGTTAGTCAGTACCCAAACCGTTCCCGTTTCATCTTGTAGTTGATAGGAACCACTATCGAGAAAAGGAGCGCGATCTACCACTTGACCCTCTAAACGAATCAAATCGTCCTCAGAGGAGGAAGTTGTGGCAGTTTGAGGGGAAAGTTCACGAATGGGGGTAATGGAGGGTTGAGCTAATCCTAAATGGCTAAGGGGAGTACATCCAATCAGTCCCCCTACCACTAGGGAGACAATGGCACCATGAATCCCCCGAATGTTTAAAATTTTCATGATGAGTACGGTTAAATTGACTGGCTTGATATAGGTTAAGCAATAGGACATCATAAAACACTCCTACGTTCCAAATTTATCTATGTTATCCATGTCTTCTGAAACTGGTTCTTTGTTAAACGGTAAAGCATTAGCGAAAAAAATTCAGGGAGAATTAAAGAAAACGGTTGAGACGCTACAATCTCAGATAGGTCGTCCCCCTGGTTTAGCAGTGATTATGGTAGGAGATAACCCAGCAAGTGCGGTCTATGTTCGTAACAAGGAAAAATCCTGTGCTAAGGTGGGCATTGCTTCTTTTGGTCGTCATTTACCTACAGAAATCTCTCAAGCAGAAGTCGAAGCCTTAATCCATCAGTTGAATGAGGATGAACGAGTAGATGGCATTTTGGTGCAGTTACCCTTACCTGCCCATTTAGATACGGTTTCTTTACTTCATGCGATCGCCCCCGATAAAGATGCAGATGGCTTACATCCCATGAATTTAGGCCATTTAATTCGAGGAGAAGAAGGGTTACGTAGTTGTACCCCTTGGGGTGTGATGCGTTTATTGGAAGAATATAATCTTGATGTAGCAGGTAAACACGCTGTTGTAGTAGGACGTAGTATTTTAGTGGGTAAACCCTTAGCGTTGATGTTGTTGGAAAAAAATGCAACAGTCAGCATCGCCCATTCTCGGACCCCAGACTTAGGGGCAATGACTCGTCAAGGAGATATTGTCATTGCTGCAGTGGGTAAACCCAATTTAATTACAGCAGAGATGGTTAAACCGGGTGCGATCGCTATTGATGTGGGGATTAATCGCATTATTACCTCTGAAGGTGCTTCTAAGTTGGTGGGAGATTTTGATTTTGAGTCGGTTGCCCAAGTTAGCCGTTATATTACCCCTGTCCCCGGAGGAGTGGGTCCGATGACTGTGGCCATGCTGTTACAAAATACTGTGCTTAGTTATCAGAAAAATAATTTATAGGCAAAACTCAAGGTCTCTAAAATTAACGTCAATCCTTCGTCCTGAATTCTAAATTTGTACTGTTGTGGTGAAATTCACCCATTTGGGTGAACCTCTATGATGAGGTCATTTTGCGCCAATCAATTTAAACTGGTAGCTACACAAAATTAGTTAACTTCCCTACCGGTGGAGGAGGGGCATTAATGAGTACCTTAGAACAAAATCAACAACTGGTGAAATTTTTACGGCAAGAACTTAAGATTCCTGACGAATCTATTGCTTTAGTTCAACGTCATCCAGAACTGCCTTACAGTTCCTTTCCTATGTTACTGTGGCGTTATGGATTAATTACTCTGTCTCAATTAGAGTGTATTTTTGACTGGTTAGATCATAGTTTGTCCTCTTCAACAATTAACTTTTAATATGAGAACCAGAAAAAAGCTTCTTGTTCTCATATTAAACATATATATTTTGGGTTATTTGACTGGCTTGTAAGTATTGATAATCTCTATCTAAGATTTACATTTTTGATTATCAATTTTGTTGTTCTACTGACCTTGATAGGTAGTTTTTGGAATCATCTTAATTCAAGTTTATTTGATTAATTATAGACGGCGATCGCAAAGGATTCCAGATTAGTAGTTGAAATGATAATTTAGGAACTAGGTTTCTTGTGAGAGGATAAGTTAACGACTGTTTGAAAACTGTTTTTTTATCTTTTTCGCGAATCTTCATAAATAGCTTTTATAGTTAATTCAAATAAAAATGAGACAAAATAAATCTCCCCTCTTAGTTAGCATAGTGAGCAAGATGCTCACATTCCTCTGTATCAAACTTATTTGAAACGACTATATGTCATCATTCAGAGATTTAGCGTATTATTCGGGAATTTTGTAAGTTTCCTCTATGATTTCATCTTCCCACATAGTTTTATGCTCTCTCAATCTTGACTTTTGTGGTTATGCTACTTATCGTCTGTAGATTTTGAGTGATTAGTGATGTTTTGTTTTTTATATGGATAATCAAGCACGTAAACAATTGGGGAATAATATTAAACAACTTCGCACATCTCTAGGACTTTCACAAGAACAACTAGCAGAAAAAGCTAGTTTACATCGTACTTATGTTGGTGCCGTGGAACGAGGTGAACGCAATGTCAGTTTAGACAATATTATAGCTATCTCTCGCGCTCTTGGTGTTTCTGCGAGTACCTTATTAAAAGATGTAGAATAATGTTAAAATCTCCCTATATAGGTCATCCAGAGGAAGAATGGTTAAATATTACTCAACAACTGGTCGATGATTTTCCTCTTTCAAGAGATGATTTAATTTTTTTGGTGGAGTCTGCATGGGACGAACTTTTTTCCTCTAGTTTGGGCAATTCTCAATTGAAGATTGGTCAAGATATTTTTCTACCTGCTCAAGCAACAGGAGTTATCTTAGAAAAATTAATTGCTGTTATTTTAGCTAATGATTATTCGGGATGGAGAGGAGGTCAAACAAAGCAAGAAAAGGATATTATTTTTATTAACAATGAACACTATTCATTCGAGATTAAAACATCTTCTACAAAAAATGGATTGTATGGAAATAGAAGTACAGGTCATCGTTCAAGCGATCGCACAAAATATAGAACGGGTTATTATTTACTCATTAATTATAAGTTACCAAAAGAAGAAGATTTAAGTCGTCAACTATGGAAAATTCGCTTTGGTTGGATAGATGATGAGGACTGGTTAGGCCAAAATAAACCTACTGGACAACAAGCATCTATCGGAGCAAAATTGGCTCGTTTAAAGTTAATTACCCTCAAGTATTATCAGTAATAATATCAAATAAATTTCCTTGTTTAATTTTTTTGTTCTCATCAAAGTGAATATTTTTTATTCTCTGCACAGAAATATTAACATAGTTTTCATTGATTTCAAATCCTATAACCTTACGACCGTTTTTTATGGCTGCTTCTGCAGTCGTTCCTGAACCCAAAAACGGATCAAAAACAATATCATTAATATGACTACTCGCTAATATAATACGACTGATTAGTTGAACAGGAAATTGTGCAGGGTGAGTGGTTCTTTCTTTAGAACTTCTATTTTTTCCTGATGTTACTTTGGGAATTTGCCAGACATCAGTAGGATTTTTACCTTTAACGTTACATTTTAATTTACCATTCTTTTTCTGATTAGGATATTTAACATTTGGATCACGAATATCATCTAAATTAAAGATATAACTTTTAGAATCTTTTACATACCATAAAAACTTCTCATTTCTTGGGGAAAAGAATAATTTACCTGCAACGCCAGCACTATAATTCCAAACAATTTCTTGTATTAAATAAAAAGGAACTTTATCCCAAATTAAGTAAGGAATTGGAATTGCTTTTGCTTTTCTAGGAATAGATAGATAACCTAAATTTAGCCAAAAAGAACCATTAGGTAAAGTACAACAATATACTTGATTAACCCATTTAGCTATCCATTTAATATAATCATCTAATTCTAAAATAAATTCATATTCTTTACCAATATTATAGGGAGGTGAAGTAATAGTTAAGGGTAAAGATTCTTCAGGTATATAATTCATTAATTCCAAAGAATCTCCCTGATAAATTAAAGCATTTTTATCTTCATAAATGGGTTGTCCTAAAAAAGATTTAAAATTAGATAATTCCATATAATACTTCCCTAATCGTTGCGCTACTTATTGTCATCATAACGAGATAATTATTTTTAGTCAACATAATGATTCAATACAAAAACGAAAAAAGGTTGAGGATACAAACATCCTCAACCTTTGAAAAACAGAATCAAGACAATTTAACGTTTGGCTAATTTTTTCGCCTTCATCTTCCGTAAACGAATAGACTCCGGCGTAACTTCTACTAACTCATCAGAACCAATATATTCTAAAGCCCTTTCTAGACTCATTTCTTCGGGAGCCTGCAGTTGAACTAACTCATCTCCACTAGCTGCACGATGGTTAGTTAATTGCTTAGTCTTACAGACATTCAATTCTAAATCTTGGGGACGGTTATGCTCACCAATAATCATCCCTTTATATACTTTCGTTCCAGGGGTGATAAAGAAGACACCGCGATCTTCTGCGTTTTTCATGGCATAGAAAGTAGAAGTTCCTTCCTCAAAGGCAATAATAACGCCATTGTAACGGGTTTCCAACTCACCTGATAAGGGACGATATTCCAAGAAACTATGGTTCATTATCCCTTCACCCCGTGTCATACGAATAAAGTCGCCACGGAACCCTAATAAACCTCTTGCAGGTACAACAAACTCTAACTGAGTTCTTCCATTAACGCCGGTTTGCATATCCTGCATTTCCCCTTTTCTTTGTCCCAAGCGTTCGATGCAAGCTCCTACTGCTTCTTCAGGAACATCTAACACTAAATATTCAAAGGGTTCATAAGGTTGTCCATTAACTTCACGATAAATAACTTGAGGTTGCGCAACTTGAAACTCATACCCTTCCCGACGCATGGTTTCAATTAAAATACCTAAATGGAGTTCACCCCTTCCTGAAACTAAAAATTGCTCCGGAGAGTCTCCTGGTTCAACCCGCAGGGCGACATTGGTTTCCAACTCACGCATCAGGCGATCCCTTAACTGTCGGGAGGTAACAAACTTACCTTCTTGTCCTGCAAAAGGTGAATCATTAACTGAGAAGGTCATCTGTAATGTAGGTTCATCCACCTTAATTAAAGGTAACGCTTGGGGTTCATCGGGACAAGTTAAGGTCTCCCCAATGTTGGCATCACCAAAGCCGGCTACAGCCACGATATTACCTGCACTAGATTCGCCTAATTCTACCCGTTGCAGTCCTTCAAATCCTAAAAGTTTACTGATTTTTCCTCGGACAATGTTACCATCTTCTTTCATTAAAGCGGCTTGTTGACCTGCTTTGATGGTTCCGTTATGAATACGACCAATAATAATACGACCTAAATAGTCGGAATAATCTAGGGTAGTAACTTGGAGTTGTAGGGGTTTGGTTATGTCACCTGCTGGTGGGGGAACATGGTGTAAAATTGCTTCAAATAGAGGTTTCATGTCTTCTGATGCGTCCTCTAGGTTTTCTTTAGCAAATCCCGATAAACCAGAAGCATATAAGGTGGTAAAGTCGCATTGATCATCATCAGCCCCTAATTCGATGAAGAGGTCAAAGACTTTGTCTACCGCTTGATCCGGTTCAGCTTGAGGGCGATCGATTTTATTAACAACAACAATGGGACGTAACCCTTTTTCTAAGGCTTTTTTGAGAACGAAACGGGTTTGTGGCATTGGGCCTTCGTTAGCATCTACAATTAAGATGCAACCATCCACCATCCCTAAGACTCGCTCTACTTCTCCCCCAAAGTCTGCGTGTCCAGGGGTATCTACGATGTTGATCAAGATGTCATTGTAGCGAACAGCCGTATTTTTTGAGAGAATGGTAATACCTCGTTCCCGTTCTAGGGTATTGGAGTCCATAACGCAGTCGGGAATCTCTTCCCCTTCACGAAAGACACCAGACTGTTTGAGAAGGGCATCAACCAGGGTGGTTTTACCGTGATCGACGTGGGCAATAATAGCGACGTTACGAATGGGAAGAGACATAGGATACGGTAGTGAGAAGAATATAGTTACATTACTACAGATTTCTTCACAATTCTAGCTTAGTTTTGGGACGGTTGGATAAAAATTTTATAAACCAGAGAGAAATTGTGTAAAAAAAGTTAAAAATCATTTTTGACCTCAGAAAATTTAGCTAAAATCCCTATGAAAGAAATTTAAGTTAGGGAAAATAGACAACAAGATGAACCTAATTAAGTCAATTAAAACCAGTGTTTTCTTGTCATTGTTAACTTTAACAGGACTTCATATAATCGCTACAAAAGCACAAGCAACAGCTTTATTTGTGGGTAGTTTTGATACCGATTCGGTGTTAAGTTATGATGCAGAAACGGGGGAGTTTATTCGTCCTTTTATTAGCTCAGGAAGTGGGGGTTTAGATGGTCCTGTGGCTTTAAACTTTGGTCCTGATGAGAATTTCTATGTTATTAGTTTGCTTACGGATAGTATCCTTCGTTATGATGGAAGAACAGGTATATTTATTGATGAGTTTGTAACTTCAGGAAGTGGGGGTTTAGATACACCGCAAGATTTAACCTTTGGTCCTGATGGCAATCTTTATGTTAGTAGTACGGCTACTGATAGTATCTTACGTTTTGATGGCGTTACGGGCAATTTTATGGATGAATTTGTAGCTCCAGGAAGCGGTGGGGCTGATCCTCCATTTGGTTTAAGATTTGGTGTTGATGATAATTTATATTTTAGCAGTAGCCTTACTAATGAGGTATTAATCTTTGATGTGGAAACAGAAATAACGACTACCTTTGCAACAGGATCTCCTGGAGATATCCCTGGTGCAATTACCTTTGGGCCTGATGGTAATCTGTATGTTGCTAACTTTTTTGCAGATAATGTTACGCGTTATGATGGGACAACAGGAGCGTTAATTGATCTGTTTGCTGATAATATTAATGGTGTCTTAGATGGGGGTCCTGTACAACCTATTTTTGGACCCGATGGCAATCTTTATGTTAGTAGTCTAGATGATGATCATGTAGTACGTTACGATGGAGAAACAGGAGATTTTATTGATATCTTTATTCCCTCAGGAGAAGGAGGGTTAAGTGCAGCCGGTTGGTTAGTTTTTGGAGAGACACCTCAATCGGTTTCTGAGT
Source organism: Crocosphaera sp. (assembly GCA_030064935.1). Classification (GTDB taxonomy): domain Bacteria; phylum Cyanobacteriota; class Cyanobacteriia; order Cyanobacteriales; family Microcystaceae; genus Crocosphaera. The sequence continues at coordinate 13,484 of JASJEA010000096.1, forward strand.
CTTCTTATAGTTTAGGGCTATTAGCATTTATAGGATTTTTAGGAGTATTTGAATTGATTAAATTTAAGCACAAAAAACAATAGATAGGGCTCTACCATATCTATTTTGATGAGAAAATATTATATTTCGTAGGGTGGGTTAGGTGCGGATATGATTTATAGTTAATTAAAATAAAAACGAGATAAAATCAATCCCCCCTCTTGTTAGCATAGTGAGCCTTATTAGCATAGTGATATGAAATCCTGTTGAATACCATACGTTAGGATGAGGCGAGCAGGGGGAGCACAGGAGGCAGAGGAGGCAGGGGAAGATAGATTTACAATAGCAATTTTAACGTTTACTGATTAAGCGGATTTGATATGAGCAAGATGCTCACATTCCTCTGTCTCAAACTTATTTGAAACGACTATAAAGGAAAAACAAACAGTTTTGCATCCCCAGCGTAGCCCACCATTGTCAATCAGAATGCGCGAATGCGCGAATTACCTCCACCTCAAGTTGGAGGCTTGAAACAAGGAAAATTGGGCGCCATCCCTCAACCGCTTTTCATACCCTTGAAAGAGGAGGCTTGGAACCCTTTTTTCGGTCACTGTATGACTTGCTCTCTTAACAGATATTGAAGAGCTTCAATGATACGATAAGCAGACACTTTTCTTTGAGTTCGAGTTAAAAATTCTGCCACCACATAACTCGCTGGTTGTCCATCTGAACATAGTTGACAAAGTAACTGTAACTCTTGTACAGGGAAATACATCTTAAGTCGCTCTAAGAGTTGCCAACCTTGAGAAGAGGGAGAAAAACGCAGTAAGGTTGAGGGAGAAAGAGAGACTTTGCCGCAATATTTCTGCCAAAAACTGGAAAAAGGCCAACGTTTTTCAAGATTATAATAGTGTCGTCGATCTTCTAAATACAGTTCAAACTGACGCAGAGTTTGAGATTGATAGTTAGTCAGGGCTTGACTATCTCCCCTAAAATAGCCATCAATAGCTTTGCACCCACCAATACCCGATCGCAAAGCTTTATAAATACCCGAAGAAGAGAGGGGATCAAATGTACAAGCTGCATCACCAACCGCTAACCAGCCATCTCCCACCATAGGTTCCAAATACTGGGACAATGCAGGTTCAATGTGAAGCCGTTCCTGGGGACTTCCTTGAGCCACCAATTCCCTAATGTGGCGAGTTTTGTCTAGATAAGCCCTCCAATTTTCCCAACGGGAGAATTGATGCTCTCGCAAAAGTTCGAGATCACTCATGAAAGTAACAATGACACGATTGTTAGGCAACAGCGCACCATACCACCAGCCGAGTTCTGTGGTTTCTACCAGAGTGTAACAATTTTGGGAGACTTCTGTCGAAAACTCAAAGACAGTCCCCATAGCCATGAGATGATCGAGACAGACAGCCTTGGCCCCTTGTTGCCGAGCAAAAGCAAGTCGTCGCCCCGTAGCATCCACCACAAACCTTGCTTTGAGTTCCAAGGGATGATGATTTTCAGCAAGAAGCCTTAAATTCCATTTACCATCAGCCAAGCGATCGCAACCCACCATTGAGATACCGCGTCTTACAATCGCCCCCTTTTGTGCGGCCCTATCGAGTAAAGCAGCATCAAACCGACTGCGGTTCAAATGCCAACCGTTGCCCTGTGGCGACACAAAGAAATCTTGGAACCCTAACTCTGAAGTTCCCCAAGCGGAATGGTTGCCCAAAGAAGGAAGATGCTCGCCCCCTGTAACTAGATCTAAAATGTCTAATTCACTTAAAAGGGGCCCAATATTGGGGGGAATGGTTTCCCCGATACGAAAGCTATTTTGGTGGGACTTTTCCAAAATAGCCACTTGTTGGTTGCTTCGTTGTTGGAGAGCGATGGCAGTGGCAGCCCCTGCCGGGCCGCCACCAATAATGGCCACATCGATCTCCGAGGGAAGATGATTAGTCACGGGATAAAGTTCTTTCTACTTCAACAAAATAGGGATCATCAGCAGACTGAAGATTAAAAACAAAGCCCAGTTGATCCCACTTCTCGACCATTTCTAGGTCATCAGGAAACATCACATAATCGGCCGCTGTTTGGTCGAAGTCTGTACCAATCCAAGCAACTTGTTGATCCTTAAGACTTGCATCAGGACCACGGAAAGTAACCTCAGATGGTTGCAAATAGACAAAATAGGGGCGTTGTGCCGGCCACCACCAAACAATACGTTCTAGGGTTTGGGTGGAACATTCATTAAAATCCGCTTGCCAAGGTAACGCCATAAACTTGGTGGCATCCCCTGCTTCCAACCCCTCATCGAGATTTAAACCTAAACTCAGAGTTTGATTAGATTCCATCTCTTTTGGTTTAATGTGGAAAGGTGCAGAATAGAGCTTAGGATTACGAGAAATCCAAGTCATTTCAATTCCAGGAGAAAATGGGCCGCCAACGCAATTTTCTAAGGCTGCGCAAGTCAGTTTCTCGGCCACGTCTAAGTCGACATTAGTTGAACCATTATTGGTGAATTTTCCCTGAACCCACTGACTGAGGAGGAAGTATTGGGTATCCGTCACCGTCGAATATTTAGCGGATTTTTGAGAACCCCCTGTTGCATCATCCCCTGCGAGATAGGGCATCATAGGATAACCAGTGGTGGGAGATTTTAAGTTATTGGGTTGGTTAGGTGGTCGTATTTGGTCGAAGAAATACTGCCGTAGATTGTTATATTCAGGATTAACGTTACCCAACAAATCGAAATCAAAGGTATGGGGTTTCGGGGGGATAGCCACCACCCAAGCAAAATGCTCAGCCCTGTCTAAGATGGGTTTGATTTCCGTAACAAAATCCGGTTGATAGTCGAAGTTCCAAAAACCGTCATCATACATATCTCCACGGAATCCCATGTAACGCACCGATGCGTCAAAAATAGTGTCATAGAGAGTCACTAAATTGATAATTTCTGGTGCGTAGGCTGGAGGTCCAACTACTATCCAGGCGGGATCAACAGGAATTTCTTGACCACCATTGAGGACGATGGTGGCTGAAATTGGACCATCGCTGGTATCGTCCCACCAGTCGTCATTGTTGGCATAATCATTGATACTGGGAGGATTGACAGAAGAACCAGAACGACCAAATCCTCCCACCACGGTTAAGCGCCCTTGTGCGTCTGTATGGGCTTCTCCCAAGCGATTAATGGTGTTGGGTGTGTCAGGATATAGGGGATCTGGATAATTTTCTAAGGGATGTAAATCCACTGGCGGCCAAATCATGGGATAGTTATCAGGATTGTTGGCCGGGTTGCGATCAAAATACACCGATTGACTGACATCGGTTAAGGTGCGACTACCGGGATCGATCATTAAAGATTGGCGAGCTTCCCCCGTAACTTGAGGGTTGCGTAAAGGGTGATTGGGGCCATAACCATTTTCCCCATCTTTGGTACGAAACTCGTACCAAGTGGCTTTTTTATTAGCTAAGCGAATGTGCCAAATAATCTGGGCAATATCATTTTCTCCCACTAACATTTCTTGGGGAGGACCACCGGCTTCGGGATAGCGATAAATCCGAAATCTTGCCCCTTGACGGCGTAGTTTTTTCTGGCTATCTCGGAAGTCTGTGGAGGCAAATGTGCCCCCATTGGTTAAAATGGGTAGCCCTCCTGGGGTTTCCGGGGCCAGATAATATTCTTCACTGTTCCCGACTCGTGCAATGCCAATGGCCGGAAAAATCTGATAAACATCGGGCATATTTGTTTTCTCCTTGAGAAATTACTCAATTGAAGTTTTGTACTCTTGTGGACTACTAAAAGAGTTTGTTCTAAGGCTTTGCGTTTTAAGGAACCCAAAGTTTTTGGGGCGGAGTGTAAATCTTTGTTCCCTTCAAAAACTTCTGTACGATAGTGCCGGAACTTTGTTACAGGCGTTGTTTAAGAGAACAGCCTTCTAGTTTAACCAAGATATCTTGGGCTGCTTCCTTAACGGTTTCGAGAGTTTTGGCCATAGCGGGAGAACATTTCCTTTCTCCTAGGGTTTTCTCGATCTTTTCTTTGATTCCTTGTAGTGGCATATCGCTGTACTCGAAGGTGGGGCCAGCAGTGGGACCGAGATCCGCATCCCCTTCTGTCAGTACGGGAGTTTGCATTAATTGAGTGGCTAAGGTGGGAAAAACACTCTGCATGATCTTGACCACTACGGTAAAGTAGGGGTCAGGAGTAATATTAGAAGTAAAAATCTCTTCGAGGGTTTTGATTAAGACTCCATACCAGTAGTTGAATTGGATCGCAAGTTCTTTTGCTTCAGGATTTTCAAACTTGGCTACAGTAGGATTGGGTAGCATGGGATAAACTGCTGGTAGGGGCGTTTTCCCTTCTGCGATCGCCTTGAATTTGAAATAATGGGATAATTCGTAAGGAGTTCCTAAAATCGGCCCAATTGTGCCATCATTACGGTTTCCATACCGATTATAGGTTCCCCAAGGTTGCTTAGCGCGATAAGAGGTATTAGGGGGAAACGTTCCTTCCCCTTGTTGCATAATCTGGAGAATGGCTTCTTTGGCAGTGGCTAAGTTCTCGACTTTGATGGCTTTTCCTCCACCACTACCAAAATAATAGTCAGTTCTTTGCAAACTGGAATCACCACTAAAGACGGCTGCTTCTCCATATTCAGCAACGCAGTCTTCTAGCATTGTTTCAATAGCTGTATAAAACTGCCCAATGCTTTTAAAAGCTTCTCCTGGTGCCAGTTCCTGTATGGGTTCCGGTTGTTCAATGGCCATGAAGGTTTTCTTCATCAACTCCTCAGAAGCTGCCATCAGTTGCACATAAGGCCCGTCTAAGACTGGAGGTAAAAGGGTGGCAGGATAGGCAGCAACATGGCCGACAAATTTGGGAGAATAGCCAATGGCATTCATGAGGTTGCATACCAAGTTAATGTGCAACATTTCTTCTAGTGCTACACTTCTGATGATTTGATACGCATCAGCAGATTTATCCTCAAGGGAATACAATGCCGTTAAATAGGGGGGAATCGTAGCGAATTCAATGGTTATGCCATATTGGAGATAGTTTGCAATCTCTGTTTTAGATTCTTCTAGACTTGCAAAATCGGCAATAGCCTTATATATCAAGCGTTCGACGACAGCACCTGTCATTGGACTGCTCCCTGAATAAGTGTAAATTCTCAAGTCTGGCAATTTAGTCCAGTCATTCTTTGTTATTGTCCAACTTCCTCGATCCCTTCTCAGCTATTTTTATCTTTCCTTTATATTTTTCTGAACACAACCATAAAACAGCGCAAGGGAAGGCTCACCGAGCAAAGCATCTAGAGCCCCCCATAAAAGCAGGAAAAACTCATAGTGATATGGGTAAGCCTACGCTGTACCTACTGGAGCAGCATCGGGAGGAAATCACTGAGCCATTGCAGTACAAACTTTACTAATCGCTTTTTCTAATCGTTGAGCGGCTTGATCAATTTCCTCTTCTGTAACAATTAAAGGGGGAACAAAACGCAATACTTTCGGTCCTGCTGGAGCTAACAATAATCCTTCTTCCATCGCAGCTTTAACAATATCAATGGAAGTAATAGACATCTCTTCATTAATTTCCATCCCATTAATCAACCCCCAACCCCTAACATCAGTAAACAAGGTAGGATCTTTTTGCGCCATTGCCCGCAACCGACTACGTAACTGTTCTCCACGGGCTTGTACATTTTGCAATAGATTATCCTTTTCGATAGTTTTTAACACCGTTAAAGCAGCCGCACAAGCCAAAGGATTGCCACCAAAGGTACTCGCATGGGTTCCAGGGGTCAAAACATCACAAAACTCTTTACACATCATCGCCCCAATGGGGACACCTCCAGCTAACCCTTTCGCACTGGTAACCACATCTGGTTCAACTCCTAAATTTTCATAGCCCCAGAGTTTGCCACTTCGACCAACACCTACTTGAACTTCATCGAAGACTAAAAGAAGATTATTTTCATCACAAATTTTTCGTAAACGCAGGAAATACTCGATTTCTCCTGGTTTGACACCTCCTTCTCCTTGAAGGGGTTCTAACATAATGGCAGCCACTCGACGGTTGCCTTCATCCATATCGGCGATCGCATTTTCAATGGCTTTAATATCGTTATAGGGAACGTAGGCAAACCCTGGCATCAAGGGTTCAAAGTCCTGTTGATATTTGGGTTGTCCTGTGGCGGTAATGGTTGCTAAAGTGCGACCATGAAAACTTGCTTTTGCGGTTAGAATAACAGGCTGTTCTAAAAACTCCTGAACCGTATGAGCGTATTTGCGAATAAGTTTAATAGCTGCTTCGTTGGCTTCTGCTCCAGAATTACAGAAAAACACTTTATCTGCACAGGAATGTTCTATCATCCACTGTGCCAGTTCTCCTTGTTGGGGAATGTAGTATAAATTGGAGACGTGATGTAAAGATTGAATTTGTTGGCTAACGGTTTCCACTAAAGCTGGATGCCCATGGCCAAGGGTACAAGTAGCGATACCAGCCACAAAATCTAAATATTCCTTGCCGTCAGTATCCCAGAGGCGACACCCTTCTCCCCGTTCAATGGCGATGGGAAATCGTCCATAGGTGTGCATCACATAGGTATCAAAATTTTGTGGATCAAAGGATTTGGGGGAATTTTCTGTTAGGGTAGTCTGGGTCACGATTGGCTCCTGGAAAAGTCGCGTTACGCTCTAGATGAAATTGTAATCAATCTTGAGAGCCAAGTTAGATTTTGTTTAGATTTTCCCTAGATTTCATAAGCATTTCAGCAGCCTCAAACCCTCATTGTCTCGTTTAAAACATGATAAATCCTAACTCCATAACTCACGTTGTCCAGAGTTTTGATATGAAATCCTGTTGAATACCATATGTGAGGATGAGGTAAGCAGAGGGAGCAGGGGAGGCAGGGGAAGATAAATTTACAATAGCAATTTTGACGTTTACTCATTAAGCGGATTTGATATGAGATCAACGATTGAGGAGGCTAGTTCCTAGCCCCCTTGTCCTTGGGGTTTCGCCAGTTGCTCTACTTGGGAAGTAAATCTCTCCAAACTTGAACCATTACCCCAATTACTCTGGAAAAAACTGAACTCAAATCAAAAATCACTTGCTCAGTGCGATGGTTTCTTGCTGATAATCAGCGACATTGATCAGTGGGTCAAAAGTTCTCGCTTGTCTAAAATCAGCCCTAGCTAATTGGGTTTGTCCTAAGCTTAAACGAGCGATTCCTCGATTAAGATAGGCCAAAGATGAGTCTGGATCATGGGCAATGACATAATTCAAATCAGCGATCGCCCTTCGATGATCTCCGAGTTGTAAACGAGCTATTCCCCGAACAGTTAAAGCTTTAACATAAGCTTCTCTAAACTCCGAAGAACTTTCAAGTTGACGTTGGGCTCTGGCTCGATAATAATAAGCTTCGGCTAAATTCGGATTGAGGCTGATAGCTCTGTTAAAGTCGGCGATCGCCTCTCTGAAATTATCCTGTTCAATATGGGCTTTTCCTCTTTGGACTAAACTAACAGCCGATGGGGTCCAGGTTGCACGACCGGTCAATATTTCTAAAACTGTAGGTTCAGCGAGTGTGTCTTTAACTGTGATTAGGGACAAAAAAAGAATTGTGAAGACAATCTTTAAACATAAGGTAATTTTTTTCATAGATAACCACCCCCAATCAAATACTTTTGAGGAGCGAAAGGACAGATAAACCACCCTTATTTTTTGAAGAGTTAGCTAGAGTGTGGGACGTATAATATCCTTTCATCTATATTCTAGGTCATTAAAAATTGCCATTGCTTGACTTGTCTATTAATGTTGTTTTATCTTAATATTCCTGAGATTCACAAAATAGATGATAATAGGAATTATCGATTCTGGGATTGCTCAGAGCATCAGGTCCTCAATCTTCATAAGCTCTCGCCTTCGTCATTCGTTTTCGAGGATGGGATATAAATTATTCTAGTATTTATAGTCATCCCAATAGTAGGAGAAGTCCAACCTCTAATGAAGTAATCCTCTTTAGCTTCTGGGATGATAACTGTCGAATGATCATAAACCCTGACTTTAAATTTATTGATATACTCTTGTGTGAGTTGATCGAGACTTAATATAATCCCCTGACGAGCTATTCTGTTGATATGTCTTAAGGTTGAATGAATGTCCTCAATAAAGAGCAAACAACCCAATGCAAACACAAAATCGTATGACGAATAAGAGATTTCAGGAATAGCCTCTTCAAAGGATTTGTGTTTGACTGTGTAGCCTCGTAATAAAGCATAATCAAGCATATTGTTGGCCACATCGACACCTGTATAATGAAAATCTCCTCGAAGGAAATCTTTTAATAAACCAGTTCCACATCCTATATCTAGAATGCTACCATGAGGTTCTTTATGCATTCGCGCATTCGCGCATTCTAAATTCCCTGTTGACAGCGAGGACAAAAATGAGATGATCTCCCCCCTAACTTAATCCTTTCAATGGGGGTTCCACAGATGCGACAGGGTTGCTTATAACGACCATAAACCCAAGCAATACCTCCGTAGTTACCATTAATACCGGTAACGTCTCGAAAGTCACTAAAGGTGGTTCCCCCAGCTTCAATGGCTTTTTTTAGAACTTCTATCATGGCTACCCTTAAGGTTTCAATTTGTTGAGGGGTCAACTGTTTTCCTAAGGTTGTGGGTAAAATCCCACTTTTAAACAAAGCTTCATCGGCATAAATATTTCCCATTCCTGCCACTACTGTTTGATCCAGTAATATGGTCTTAATATTGCGCCGACGACCTTTTAACTTCTGGATGAAGTAATCTAGAGAAAAGTCTGGAGAAAAGGGTTCTGGGCCTAATTTTTGCAGTCCTGTGATAATGGTTTGGGGGGGTTGGTTGGGAGGAACCCACCACACTTTACCGAAGGTACGAATATCCACAAAACGTAGTTCTTGATTATCTCCACAAAAGAGACGTAGACGGGTATGAGGGGATAAGGGTTGATCTTGTTGAACCCATAATAGTTGACCAGTCATCCGTAAATGAACCCCTAACCATCCTTTATCCTTTAGCAATGGGACTAATAAATATTTACCTCGTCTTTGCCATTTATCAAAAGTGGCATTTTTAACTGAGTCTAAAAATTCTCTGCTAGAAGCAGGATAAGCGAGTGTACGGGGTAATAACACTTCTCCAGCAAGAATGGTTTGCCCAAAGGTCAAATGATTTAACCCTCGGCAAACCGTTTCCACTTCAGGAAGTTCTGGCATAACTTCAGGAAGTCCTAAGAAAGCTTAGGAAACCACTTCCAATTCATTTTCTGCAAAGTTGTTGGTATTGACACCAGTGGGGCTACCGCTAAAGCCGTTGTAATTGACTTTACTAAAACGGACGACTACAGGATAGAGAATACCTGCTTTATCGACGGTAGCAACGGTACCAATGTCGTTGTACCAGTAAGACTCTTTACGTTTGATTCTAACTTTGTCTCCACGCTTAACCATAGGTATTGTCCTTTATAAATGGATATTCAAAGGCAAGGAATTAAAATCCTCATCTATAAAAGCCTACTATTGGATCGCAACACCTTGCTAGTTCAAAATTTTAAGTTTTATTGCAAATCCCGCCAAGTCACTTCTACAAAATGGGCTGGATGCCCTGAAAAGTCTTGGGTTTTAGAGATTTGAACCACTTCTAAATTGAAGGGAATAGCGGTGGTGAAATATTTTTGTGCCAAAATCCCTACTTCGGGAGAAAGTTGGGCAGCCGTTGATGTGGCTATTAGTAATCCTAAAACTTGTTCAATGGGTCCTTTGGGTAAGAGGAGATGAGCCCCTAAAACAAAACTGGTGGTCAATAACATATTAACTGAAGTATTGGTTCCACAACGGGGATGGATTGCTAAGTTCCAGATACCGCCTCGAAAACGTTGTAAGGCTCCGGTAACGGCTTTTTGTAAATCGAGTCGGTGGACATCTCCATATAAATAAAACCCGTTAGGTGTAGATAAACCCCCTAAGTTTTCATTATCTTTGTTATAGCCCTGTCTGTTTTGACTTAACACCCATACAGTTCCATGTTCTAAAGCGTGGACTTGACGCAGCATTAATAGTTCTTTTAACCCTGGAATAAATCCCAGTTGTTGCAGTAAATCACTGTCTTGATATGGTTGAGGTGGAGACCAGTCAAAGTCCCAAATATTTCCTGTGGTAGGGTTAAGTGCATTAGCCATAGTTGATTATCAATAACTAAGTATATTTTATCTTAAATTACCATCGCTCATAGGCTTTCCTCGATCCTTAACTATTATATTCTATTTAATTTATATTAGTATTTAACGGTATGTTGAATTCCATTTTTACCAGTTTTCTTTATCTTATACATTAACCGATCAACTTCTTCAATGGCATGATCAACAGATTTTGGTGTTTGATAATAAGTGATTGCTCCAATACTAAAACTAATGGGCAATTTAGTTTTTTTAATTATGTCTGAAAGTTCTTCCTGAATGCGTTTTAAAACCATATTGGTATTTTCTCCTTTAATTTCTAGCAAAAGCACTGCAAATTCATCTCCACCTAATCTTGACAAGACATCTGTTTGCCTAATACTGAATTTAATGGTCTCTGTGATAGTTATCAACAAATCATCTCCCCTACTATGACCAAATTTATCATTGACCATTTTAAAGTTATCCACATCAAAATAGGCTAAAGTAAAGGAATGATGATAGCGATCAAATCTTTCAATTTCTTCTTGCAATATTTCTCTAAAATAACGTCTATTGAATGCTCCTGTTAAATTATCAATACGGGCTAATTTTTTCTCCCTTTCATAAGCATTTTTGAGTTCTGAGAGTAAAGAAGATAAAATAAGGAAAAAGGAAAATCTAACTGTAGCGTTCCATTCTTCTATCCATAAATTCGTATTTCTGCTAATGGTTATTTCTGCGGCGAACCAAGCTAAAGAACAAATAAAACAAAATAAAAATGAAAGTTTTCTGTTAGTGTACCAAGTTACTAAGAGAATAGGAATTAAATAAAAAATTGAAATACCCAGATCAATTTGAATCAAGTAATCAATCAAAGTAATAATAATAACGAGAACTAAAGAAAAACTGATAATCCAAATTTTAGAAAATGTATCTATTTTTTTAATTATTTGTTGGATTTTTTTTTTCATATCTTTTTTTTGATCCTGATTAGATTAACTAACTAAACTTAAAAAAGTAGGGGAATAAATATACTTTAAAATTGACTCATGGCTCAAGAAAATTACCAATGCAGAAAAATTAGTCTTAATCCATACCAATAATAATATCTTGAGTATAAGTGATATCATCAATCTTTGTGATAATTTTATAGTTATTCCTCTCTTAACTATGATAAGCTGGATAAGCTCAAAAAGTTAGTTAAATTTTACTGATTATTCATAAAGATTATGACTTCTATTAATGAACAACTGACCCAAAATTTTCAAGATGCTTTAGTTAAGTCGTTTGGGGAAGATTTTAAAGATATTGATCCTCAAGTAACGACAGCTAGGGATCTTAGACATGGGGATTATCAAGCTAATATTGCCCTTCCTTTAGCTAAAAAATTGGGTAAAAATCCTAGAGAAATAGCTGGTATTATTATTGAGAATTTATCCTTAGATGAAGTTTGTGAAGCTCCTACTATTGGAGGTCCAGGTTTTATTAATTTAAAAATTAAACCCAGTTACTTACAAAATGAACTAACATTATTATATAATAACCCCCATTTAGGTATTGAAAAAGTTAAGGATTCTGGTGGGGTTATTGTTGATTTTTCTAGTCCTAATATTGCCAAAGAAATGCACGTTGGGCATCTGCGATCTACAATTATTGGTGACTGTATTTCTCGTATTTTAGAATTTAGAGGCTATGAGGTTTTAAGACTTAATCATGTGGGAGATTGGGGAACTCAGTTTGGGATGTTAATTACCTATTTAAAAGAAGTGTATCCTGATGCTTTAACTAAAGCAAATGCTTTAGATATTGGGGATTTAGTAAACTTTTACAAACAGGCAAAAAAACGTTTTGATGAGGATTCATATTTTCAAGAAGCAGCGAGAGAAGCAGTAGTTAAATTACAATCAGGGGATCAAGAAAGTCGTCACGCTTGGCAATTACTTTGTGATCAATCTCGTCGGGAATTTCAAGTTATTTATGATCGTTTAAATATTAAATTAGAGGAGCGAGGGGAGTCTTTTTATAATCCTTTTTTAGAGGATGTTATTAAGGGATTGGAGCAACAAGGAATCTTAGAAAAAAATCAGGGGGCTCAATGTGTTTTCCTAGAAGGATTTACTAATAAATCAGGTGATCCTTTACCTTTGATTGTACAAAAATCTGATAGAGGCTATAACTATGCAACTACCGATTTAGCAGCGTTAAGATATCGTATTCAAGAAGATAAAGTAAAACGCATCATTTATGTTACAGATTCGGGACAATCTAACCATTTTGCCCAAGTTTTTCAAGTTGCGAAAAAAGCCAATTTTTTACCTGATACAGTAGAGGTAACTCATGTACCTTTTGGGTTAGTAAAAGGAGAAAATGGTAAGAAATTAAAAACCCGTTCAGGAGAGACTATTAAGCTAAAAGACTTATTAGATGAGGCCATTAATTATGCTCGCAATGATTTAGAAAATCGCTTACAATCAGAAGACAGAAAAGAGTCAGAAGAGTTTATTAATCAGGTTTCTGAAATTGTAGGAATTAGTGCCGTAAAATACGCTGATCTTAGTCAAAATCGTATTAGTGATTATATATTTAGTTATGACAAAATGTTGGCACTACAAGGTAATACAGCACCTTATATGTTATATGCTTATGCGAGAATACAAAGCATTAGTAGAGAGGGAAACATTGACTATGAAAACTTAGGAGAAGATATAAAAATTATCTTAGAAGACGACACAGAAATTGACTTAGGAAAGTATTTACTACAACTTAATGATACTATTAAAGAGGTAGAAAAAACCTTATTACCTAATCGTCTTTGTGACTATTTGTATGAACTCAGTAAAAAATTTAATCGTTTTTATGAAAATTGTCCTGTATTAAAATCAGATGAACCCATCAAAACATCTCGGTTACTTTTATGTAATTTAACCGCAAGAACTCTAAAATTGGGACTCTCTTTATTAGGGATTTCTGTATTAGAAAGAATGTAAATTATTTTTCATTGCTGATATCTAAAGTCTTCTTTAAACTCTGAGATTATTAAGCTCAACTGTGATGATTAACCAATGGGTTTGACCAAAAAAAGCATGAAAAGAGTTCGATGGATGGCGAGGAAACCTCGCCATATCCAATGGACCAAGAGAA
>JASJEA010000008.1 GCA_030064935.1 Crocosphaera sp.
ACAGAGTGTTGTAGCTAATGAGCTTCTGGTGTTGAAATGAAGAGAGAGAGCGAATAAATTTGAAATTAGGATTCTAATTTCAAATTGTAACTCAATTATAGCTTAATTTCGTCCATATTTTAGATGCGTTTGCCCTGATGAGAATGGCAGTATTATCAACTTCACACTTATGTATTACTTTTGTTCAGAGTACAAATATTCTAAATATTGACAAAATTACAAAAGTATGAATTTCATATCAAGGCGGATTTTTTGGTAACATAATGCAAAACAAGGAGGATAGCTATGACAACAGAAGTAATCGAAAAACGGTCTTCTTCCACTTCTAACGTTCGTAAACCTGCCCCTCGTTATCGAGTGTTGCTGCATAATGACGACTTTAACTCTATGGAATATGTGGTGCAAACCTTGATGCAAACTGTCGGGGGAATGACCCAACCTCAAGCGGTTGATATTATGATGGAGGCACATACAAATGGGACAGCATTGGTGATTACTTGTGCTTTAGAACCGGCAGAATTTTACTGTGAAACCTTAAAAAATCATGGCTTAAGCAGTACCATTGAGCCGGATGAATAATTGTAGTTCTAATCAAAAACACTCAAAATTATACTTATTAATTGACACATTAGCACTCGTTTGAATCCTTGAAATTTAATCCTACTATAATTGCTAATTACCCAGTACCGATAAGGCTGGGGATTTTTATTATCATCCTTTTATTTTTATGGCTTCCTCTGGCTATTCCGCTCTATTTATTATTCAAAGATGATGCTAACCTAACTACCATCATTACAATGGTCATGCTTTATATAACATTTGTTTGTTTATTATTCATTTGGAATAAAAATGTTTATAAAATTAACAACTGGTGGCAAAGCTACGGATTGATATTTAGTCGAAAAAATGGAGTTGAGTTAATCAATGGTTTAAGTTTAGGTTTATCGTTTACGTTTGGATTATTTATTGTAGAAGCAATTTTAGGATGGGTTAAGTTTGTTCAACCTAATGACAATTTTATAGTTATTATTTTTGAAGGTTTATTAAGTGCTTTCGGTATTGGTTTAGCTGAAGAATTATTTTTTAGAGGCTGGTTATTAGAAGAGTTAAAAAGAGATTATCATCTGCAAATGGTGACTATTTATAGTGCTGTAATTTTTGCCACTTTACACTTTTTAAAACCCCTAGAAGAAATTATTAGAACCTTTCCTCAATTTCCTGCTTTAGTCTTATTAGGTATCACCTTAGCATGGGCAAAACAGAGATATTCTAACCGTTTAGGAATATGTATTGGACTTCATGGTGGTTTAGTTTGGGGATATTATATTATTAATGTTGGTCAGTTGATTGATTATACAAACACCGTTTCTCCTTTATTTACAGGGATTGATAATAATCCCATCGCAGGAATTATGGGACTAATTGGCTTAGGAATTTTAAGTCTTTTGATGAAACCAAAGTAGTGAAAATTTAAAAAGCCTGAATTTAATATAAGGAAAGTGGTAAATAACTTACACCCTCATTGTCTGGTTTAAAAAATTCAAACTCCTAAATCACGTTAAAGAAGGTAGAAAAAATGAAGAATTAAGAATGAAGAAAAAACTAATTCTAAATTCTACATTTTCCTTCCTGACTAACTTTAAAAGAGAGGAACCTCTTCTCGATCGCAATTTCTAGATTCAGCCTCAGCGTTAACTGTATCAAAATCGGGAATACATTTATTTTTCATGTAATTAATATAATTTTCACGGGCTGTTGCACATTTATACTCATCCCAATGGCAATAGGTTTTCAGGATATGGATGAGGCTATCTAGGACTTGTAGACCATAATTAGCTTCCATTGCGATCGCTGTACGACGACGGGCAATATCCACCAGAGTTTGAGCGTATTCGTAACGTACAGCATAAACTACTTGAGCTTTAATATCGGGTAACTCAGAGGTAATTAATTCCCCTAACTTCGGTTCTGATTTAGTTAAAGCCAAAACATCCAACGCTTTTGCCCCATAGACTTTAAATAAATGGTCAATAGAGGAACTGGCAATCTTTTCTTGATAATCTTTCACTGCTTCTTGAATGCGAGGATCATTAGCTAAGATGGCACCGGGTAGGGGTTGAGCTTCTGTAGGACAAGGGGGTGCAGTTTTGCCTAATTTTTTATAGACTTTATCGACAATTTCTTCTCCCACTTTACGATAGGTGGTTAACTTACCTCCAATGAGGGAAATAAGGTTTTTGACACCTTCTTTGCTGTGGTCAAAGAGAATATGACTACGGGTGATACTTCCAGCTTTTTTGCCTTGGGCGTTGGGTAAAGGGCGTACCCCAGAGTAGGTAAATTTAACGTCATCACGGCGGAGATTGGCGTTGGGGATAATATAGTTGGTTTCTTGTAATAAGTAGTCAATTTCTTCGTTATCCGCCTTCAATTTATCGGGAGTTCCCTCAAAGAGATAGTCTGTGGTGCCAATCAAATACATTCCCAACCAAGGGATAATAAAGAAAGGTCTGCCATCGGACTTGGCTTCGACATATAAACTGGTATCTGGTGCACCAGGAAAAGGAGCGACAACAATATGACTGCCTTTGGTGCCACCGATTTTCTGTGTTTTACCAATGGGTGCATTTTCACCATCTCTAATCCCCAACTTACAGACATAATCGACCCAAGGACCAGAAGTGTTGATAACCATACACTTATCTTGGCCTTTAACTGTAAATTCTTCTCCTGTGAGGACATCTTTACAGGTTAAATGGGTAACTTTATCCCCTTGACGGTTCAATTGTGTGACTTTAACGTAGTTTAATACTGTTGCTCCTGCTTTATCAGCATCAATGATGTTTTCTAAACAGAGTCTTTCAGCATAGGTGACTTGACCATCATAATATTGCGCCCCACCCACTAATCCCTCAGCATCCAGGGAAGGAAAAAGTTGTTTAAATTTAGCACTAGAGAGCATTCTATGGGAAGGAACGGTTTTATCCGCACTTAAAATGTCATAGAGACACATTCCAGCCCAAATTTTCCAGTAAGGGCGGGAACGCTCTTTATAAATGGGAATGGTTAAAAGTAGGGGTTTAACCAAATGAGGGGCAGTGTGTAAGAGGATTTCTCTTTCTCTTAGAGACTCCCGTACTAAGGGAACTTCAAAGTATTCTAGATAACGTAAACCCCCATGAATGAGACGAGTGGACCAACTAGAAGTCCCCCCGGCAAAGTCTCCTTTTTCGATGAGAATGGTTTTTAAGCCTCGTAAAGCCGCATCCCGTGCAACTGCGGCACCATTGACTCCGCCACCAATCACAATTAGGTCGTAGGTTGTTTGTTGAATGGATTGAAAATCTCGCACGATTCTTAGATTTGATTTAGTTGTCTTTCATCTAATTTAGCGAGATTTTTTGATTATTTAAACCTTTGAGTGGAGTCTGCGCTTTCTTAAGCAAAACTTCAAGAACAAGAAATGGGCAAATACTTTCCCTATACACTATTAGTCATCAAATATTAATTGTTGTAAAAAGCTATTTCCTGCTGTTTCTATATCTTTATCTAAGCAAAACTCTATATTACGAAGATAAATATTCCTTATTTTATCAGTAACAGTATTTTTGATAGTCGGTGTAATGAGAATCCCATGATCACAATTTTGTTCAAAGGCATAAGTAATGATTTGATAGATGTCATTTTGGGTGATTTCTGTTTTATATTTCGTATCCAGTACATACAAATTTTGTTCTGTCTTTTGATGGTAGATAATTAAATCAATTTTGAAACTAAAATTATCGTATTTAACGCGATGTTGTGTTTTTATTCCTAAGTGTGAGGGAAGATGAATTTTTAACCATGCTGCGACAAATTTTTCATACAGTTGATTCATATTTACCAAAAAAGGTAGACTGTTATAGTTTCCTTGTTCATGACTCGGTGTTGTATTGTCTAAAAAGAAGCGACAGAGGGAATGTAAACAGTGATAATCTTGGTTGAAACGGTTATATTTTCGGTTGATACAATCATTGGCTGTAAAGGGTAATAGGGTTAGATAACCTTGTAAGGCGTGATAAACTTTTCTCATCAAAATACGGGTGTTTTCGTGACAGGTTTCTTGACGACTGATGATATATATTGTCCACAGTAAAATTTGATTATCTTCTATGTCTTGAGTAAATTTATCATAATGACAAGTTAGCTTAGTTTTCCAGGGATATTTCGCCATCGTCTTAATATCTATTTTTCCTTTGACATAAGTTAACGCTTGTGAATGTTTTATATAAGTTGAATAAAGTCCTTTTTGGATACGGTTTAAGATACGATGAGCCAATATAGTTGCTAAACGGTTATAAAATTCTGGCAAGCTATCACAAGTCATTAAACCGTCTAAAAATTGAAAACTTTTGAGATTATAAGCATACTCTAACATCTTAAAAATATTAGTAATAGGAACTTTCGGTTTAATGTGAAAATTCCAATCATTATTAATAGGGATATAACCTACCCATCCTTGGGAAGTAATTTCCCATTTATCGCCTTGTTTGGTATATTTTGGTTCTACGTTTAATTTCTTATTATATTTATCCTTGAGTTGATCAATAATCTCTTGTGGAATTTGACTACGGGCAATATTAAAGGGTTTATATTCAATTAGGTTTATTGTATTCATAGATAATATATGAACATGAATTTAAGGTTATTAAGCTTCATCTGTATCTTTTCCATACCCTGTAATATGACGTAGGATAAAATCAAGACTTGCTTGAATTTGGTTTTTTCCATGTTCAATGTTATCACAAGTATTCAAAAATTAAGCTTTAATTGTAGGGTGGTTTAGATGGCTATAATTTAGTTTATCATAAGTATTTAATTATCCATCGTAACCCACCAAAAGATCATGTAAATGGTAGTTTAAAGCATTATTTAAACCTTAGTTTAGCATCAATAATAATCATCAGCATAACCCACTCTACAAGTTAAATTTATCTTGTATATTTTCCCACCTAAATTTATTTATTTTGTCAGTTTCATCAAAAAAATATTCTTCTAAATAGGGTTCTATTTCCATTGCCCAAATGTCTTCAATATCATCTTGTAATGTTTCGGTAAGGAAAAAAGAAACACCAATTTCATAATGACTATCATTAATGGTTTTATTGAGTTCTTTTAAAATGTTTATTAATGATTCAATATCATAGTTTTGATTATGTTTTTGATGGTATTTTATGAGGATGTCATAGTTAGGTTTGATGGGAATAAATGCAAAGCGACGACGCAACGCATGATCTACTAAAGCAATAGATCTATCAGCAGTATTCATAGTTCCAATTATATAAACATTTTTGGGTATTTTAAATTCTTTATTACTTCCTACAAGTTTTATTTTTTCTTCTCTATATTCTAGTAAATACATCAATTCTCCGAAGACTTGAGAGAGGTTAGCGCGGTTAATTTCATCGATGATTAAAATACATATATCATCACATTTTTCTGCTTTTTTACAGAAGTTTAAAAAGTGTCCAGGTATCATCGAATATTCTAGGTTTCCATCGGGAGAAGTTTGGGGACGAATACCTTGTATAAAGTCTTCATAACTATAACTAGGATGAAATTGTATGAGTTCATAAAATCCATCTCCACTACTAATAAAATGTTTAGCAATATGTTTCACTAGGTAGGTTTTTCCTGTTCCTGGTGAACCTTGAAATATAATATGTTTTTTCCGTTTTAGGGTTTTTATATATTGATTTAATTCATTTTCTTCTAAGTTAGTATCTTCAATTAAATTTTCTATTGGATAAGTTGTAATGTGTAAGTATTGATAGATTTCTTTATTAGGATCATCAGAAGTAAAGAGTAATATGAGAGGAAAAAAGGATTCGATAAATTGTACTATTTTTATAGTTAATTCTTGCAAAGATAGTGTTAATAGCTCCTCTTTTTCTATAAAACTCCATGCTTCTAATATAAATATTGGTTGTTTTGGAAAACTAGAATTAATTTTATTATTATTTTTCGTATTTTCAAAATTGTAGGTTTTGTATTTAAAATTTTCTTCAATTTCTTTTTGATCTACATCTTTAGTGACAAATAAACCAACTATATTATTTTCTCTTTTCGTTTGATCATAATATTTAACCATATCAACTATTTTTTTAGAAAATATAAAAGAAAAAATTGGATCATAAGTTTCAACAAAATCATATAATTTTAAATTACGTACGTCACTATATTGAATATAGATATGTAAATTTAATGTATTATCACTTAATGTACTATAAAAATTAATTGGAGTATCTTTATCGAACCATAGTGTTTGCCATAAATACTCTTTTGATAATGAATTTTTTGCAAAACATATATTATTAAATTCCATCTTGCGTATTTTATTTTTAACTTGTTTGGATAAATTTTATAATATTTTTTTTGTAAGATAATTTAAAGGTTTTTCAATATGAATTATTAAGTCTTCATATTCAGAAATAAAAGCAGTATTTGTAAAAGAATTCTCTTTAAAATACTTTTCTAAATAAGTAAATATATTTCCCGTAAATAATGGTTTTGAGTTATCTTGTGTATATTGATAATTATTACTCATATTTTGACTAAAATATTTTATAAATTCGGAAGGTGGGCAAATTATAAACCTATCTGAAGTTATCACGATTGATAAAACATTTGCCCACCAGACATAAGCTATGTTTATTGCACTATTTTTGTCCATTGGTTGAAAAAAGTACAATTACTTAACTTGAAAAGTTATTATGACAGTTTAATAGAAACAATTTATTTGTTAACATTTTCTGCAAATGCTAAACATTTAGAAGAAGCGATAATGGTATCAAAAAATAATACCATTGCCACTGTTTTGCTTAATGTAACCTCAAACTAATATCAAATCCGCTTAATGAGTAAACGTTAAAATTGCTATTGTAAATTTATCTTCCCCTGCCTCCCCTGCTCCCTCTGCTTACCTCATCCTCACTCACATATGGTATTCAACAGGATTTCATATAAATCTCGTAGGGGTTTATTCTCATTAAACCCAGCACCCTTAAGTAATTAAACGTAATTAAAATGCAATAAATAAATCATAAAGATGTAAAAAACGAATTAAATCTAACATTTTGTTACATTAGCTACAAAAATTTCGCTATTGTAGAGCTTAAATAGTTAGCAACTTCACCTAATGGAGGCTTTTCCCCGTGGTGCAAAGTACCCAACCTAAAGAAAAGTTAAACAAATTTGAAAAGATCAAGGCTGAAAAAGATGGACTAGATATAAAAGATGAACTAGAAAACTTTGCCCGCATCGGTTGGGAAGCAATGGACAAAAGCGATCTTGAACATCGCCTTAAATGGGTGGGTATTTTCTATCGCCCTGTCACCCCTGGCAAGTTCATGTTAAGGATGCGGATGCCCAACGGCATCTTAACCAGTGAACAAATGCGAGTTCTTGGTCATATTGTACAACGATATGGGGAAGATGGAAACGCTGACATCACCACCCGCCAAAACCTCCAATTGAGGGGTATTAGACTCGAAGATATCCCCGAAATCTTTAACCTTCTCAACTCTGCCAAGATGACATCCATGCAGTCAGGAATGGATAATGTCCGTAATATTACGGGTTCACCTATGGCTGGTTTAGATGCAGATGAACTAATCGACACCCGTGAGTTAGTCCAAAAAGTGCAGGACATGATTACTAACAAAGGTGAAGGTAATTATGACTTCACTAACTTACCCCGAAAATTCAATATTGCCATTGAAGGGGGGCGGGATAACTCAGTTCACGCTGAAATTAACGATATTGCCTTGGTTCCTGCTTATAAGAACGATGAACTAGGATTTAACGTGGTAGTGGGTGGTTTCTTCTCAGCTAAACGCTGCGAAGCTGCTATTCCCCTTAACGCGTGGGTTCCTCCCACAGAAGACGCTGTTGTGGGGCTATGTCGTGCCATTTTGACTGTATTTAGGAATAATGGCTCAAGGGCAAATCGTCAAAAGTCACGCCTGATGTGGTTAGTGGATGAATGGGGCTTAGATCAATTCCGTGAGGCGGTAGAAGGGGAATTAGGCTATAAATTAACCCCAGAAGCCGAAAAAGACGCAATTGACTGGGAAAAACGCGATCATATTGGAATCTTCCCCCAAAAACAAGCAGGTTACAACTATGCGGGTATGCACGTCCCTGTGGGTCGTTTGTACGCTGAGGATATGTTAGACTTCGCAAGGATAGCAGAAGTCTATGGAAACGGAGAACTTCGCCTCACCGTTGAGCAAAATATCATTATTCCCCATATTGCTGACGAAAACTTAGAGGTATTTTTAGAAGAACCTATCCTCAGAAAATTTAGTATTAACCCAAAACCCCTACAAAGAGCCTTAGTTTCCTGTACAGGGGCGCAATTTTGTAACTTTGCTCTGGTTGAGACGAAAAATCGGGCTGTAGCTTTAGCTAAGGAACTCGATGAAGCCTTAGAACTTCCCCAAACCGTTCGTATTCATTGGACAGGTTGCCCCAACTCCTGTGGACAACCCCAAGTGGCCGATATTGGTTTAATGGGCACAAAAGTTCGCAAAGAGGGCAAAACCGTTGAAGGGGTTGACCTGTATATGGGGGGAAAAGTGGGTAAAGATGCTCATTTAGGTACGTGTGTCCAAAAAGGTATTGCTTGCGATGATTTACTGCCTGTTTTGACTGATATCTTAATTAAGAATTTTGGTGCAAAACGTCGGTAATCAAAGGGGCTTAACAATGTTAATCCCCTAAAAAAATCAAAATTAACTTAACTCAGAGGAAAACAACGAAAATGCTTGGAGAAATGTGGTCATTGAGAGGAAGGTATAAAATACTACACATGACGTGGTTTGCCTTCTTTTTATCCTTTGTAGTTTGGTTTAACCTTGCACCTTTAGCTACTCAGGTAAAAGCTGATTTTGGGCTAGAAGTCAGTCAAATCCGAACCTTAGCTATTTGTAACGTCGCTTTAACCGTTCCTGCGCGGATTATTATCGGAATGTTATTGGATCGCTACGGACCGAGGATCACCTATACATTACTGTTGATGTATGCAGCTATTCCCTGTTTAATCTTTGCCACGGCACAAAACTTTACCCAATTAGTCATTGGAAGATTAATGTTGGGTATCGTCGGTGCAGGGTTTGTGATTGGGATTCGCATGGTTGCAGAATGGTTTCCTCCCAAAGAGATCGGACTAGCAGAAGGTATTTATGGCGGTTGGGGTAACTTTGGTTCTGCTGCTGCTGCTTTTACCCTTCCCACCATCGGCGGATGGTTCGCTTTTGGCGCACTTTCCCCCGCAGGTGATCCCCTACTCAACTGGAGGCTTTGTATCGCTGGAACAGGCATTATTGCTGCGCTGTATGGAATTTTATACTACAATAACGTCCAAGATCATCCCCCAGGAAAAACTTACCGCAAGCCCGAAAGCGCAAGAGGGATCGAAGTTACCACAAAGCGTGATTTTTGGTTCTTAATGGTGATGAATGCACCCTTATCCGGCATTCTCATGGTCTTAGCTTGGCGGTTAACTAAAGTAGGTTTCTATGGTGTCAATACCATGTACATAGTTTGGGCTTGTTTATTGGGCTTATATCTGTTCCAAGCTTATAACTGTTGGGTGGTGAATAAGGATTTAATGACCGGTAAGAAGCATTATCCAGCAAAAGATCGTTATCGTTTTTCTCAGGTTGCTATTCTAGAATTAACATACATTGTCAACTTTGGCTCAGAGTTAGCGGTGGTTTCCATGCTTCCAGCTTTCTTTGAAGGAACATTTCCCTTAACCCCAGCACAAGCAGGGATGATCGCCTCTAGTTATGCCTTTATGAACTTGATGTCTCGTCCAGGTGGGGGTTTAATCTCAGATAAGTTGGGTAGTCGTAAGAATACAATGGCCGTCTTAACCTTCTGTATGGGTATTGGTTATCTGATGATGGGTAGTGTCAGTAGCAGTTGGTGGCTACCTGGAGCTATTTTATTAACCATGGCTTGTTCTTTCTTTGTGCAAGCAGGAGAAGGGTCAACTTTTGCCATTGTTCCCCTGGTAAAACGTCGTATTACTGGTCAAGTCGCAGGAAACGTGGGGGCTTACGGGAATGTAGGCGCAGTGGCTTATTTAACCATTTTTAGTCTCTTACCCGAATGGTTAGGAGGAGGCAAAGATCCTAGTCCGGCAATTATTGCTCAAGCCAATACTGCCTTTTTCCAAATCATGGGTATTATGGCAATTATTGTGGCCTTTTTATGCTGGTTTATTCTCAAAGAACCCGAAGGCTCTTTTTCTGAACATCACGAAGGCGAAGAAGAAGATTCGCAGTTACAGCCTGTTCATGCAATGGAAAACGATATTTCTGTTAACTCTATTTCTAGGGGTTAACTCGATTCAATGATCAATGTGGGCTTAATAATATTAAGCCCCTAAAAGGGTTTACTGAAAATTAATGATTATTGTTCAAACTTCACACTACAAAGAAGTTTGAAGGAGAGAATGAAAAATGCGAGAAGTGGTTCAATGGAACCCCGAAGACACTGAGTTTTGGAAAACTCAAGGAATGCGTCGTGCAAATCGTAATCTTTGGTCATCAATTCCCTGTTTATTATGTGCCTTTGCGGTTTGGCTTTATTGGAGCATTATAACCGTTCAAATGAAAAACCTAGGATTTCCTTTTGATACAGCACAACTGTTTAATTTGAGTGCAGTGGCTGGATTAACTGGAGCAACATTACGCATACCTAATTCATTTTTAATTGCTATTTCTGGCGGCAGAAATGTTATTGTATTAACAACTGCTCTACTGATTGTTCCCACTTTAGGGGCAGGGATTGCCTTGCAAAACCCTGAAACCCCCTATAGTCTCTTTGTCTGTTTAGCAGCTTTATCTGGCATTGGTGGTGGCAATTTTGCCTCATCAATGTCCAATATTAGTTTCTTTTTTCCTAAAAAAAATCAAGGGGCTGCATTAGGTTTAAATGCAGGACTTGGAAACTTAGGAGTTAGCGTCATGCAGGTGTTATTACCCTTTGTCATGACCTTTGCTTTGTTTGGCTCTTTTAGTGGCTCAGGAATAGCTTTACCGACGGATGTGGGAGGAAAAACTGCAGGAACTTTAATCTGGTTACAAAACTGTGGGTTAGTTTGGGTTCCTATTTTAGTTATTTTGGCTATAAATGCTTGGGTTAATATGGATAATTTACCCACAGCAAGCCCCGATATAGGCTCAAGTAAGCAAGAAACAATGGCAGCTTTAGTTAAGTCTTTTGTTCTCATTTTATGTGGTTTTTTGAGTGCCAGCATTGGCTTATATATGCTGCTCAAAGTTAATATTAATATGTGGATTGTTTTGCCTATTACCATTGCTTTAACAGTGGTAATAATGGGGATAGTACAACGTCCTTTTAATATTTCTTTGACTCCTCAATTCAAGATTTTCAAAAATAAACATAACTGGATCATGACTTGGTTATATACCATGACTTTTGGTTCCTTTATTGGTTATTCCGCTGCCTTTCCTTTACTGATTCGGGTGGTATTTGGAGACTTACCCGATGGTACTGCTAACCCCAATGCAATTAATCCCTTTGCCTATGCTTGGTTAGGCCCTTTAGTAGGATCATTAATTCGTCCCATTGGAGGTTGGTTATCGGATAAATGGGGTGGTGCAAATGTTACCCATTGGGATACAATTGTCATGATTGGCTCTGCTTTAGGGGTGGCTTATTACGTTAAACAAGCCAGTGATTCTCAAACCCCAGAAATCTATTTTGTACCGTTTCTTATCCTTTTCTTGATTCTTTTTATCACAACGGGTATTGGTAATGGTTCCACATTTCGCATGATTCCCATCATTTTTGAACCAAAACAAGCAGGACCAGTATTAGGATGGACTTCAGCCGTTGCTGCTTATGGTGCGTTTATTATTCCTAAAGTCTTCGGGGGACAAATTAAAGCAGGGCATCCTGAATATGCCTTGTATGGTTTTGCCTTGTATTATCTCAGTTGTTTAATCGTTAATTGGTGGTTTTATGCCCGTAAAAATGCAGAAATTCCTTGTTAAGAAGATTGAAACATAATAAAAGTTTCAGTTAGTAATACCAGATAGGCTTATTATCGTAGATTAATATTCTTTCTCCCTCTGCCTCCTTAAGATGATTATCTACTTTCTAAAGCGGAGATGTTAACCCTAAATTCACATCCCAAAAATGCTGCCATTGTGGGTATATTCACAAAGAAAACCGCAATAAAGAACGTTTTTTGTGTCTTAATTGCGGTTTCTTTGGTGATGCTGATATTCAAGCCTCAGTGAATATTGGAATTAAAGGACTTGAAACTCTTGGAATTAGTCAATCTAAGCTACTGATGGTCAATCAGAAAGTCACGCCCAAACCTGAATTAACAGGTTCTAAAAATAGGGAGAAAATATCAATCTCGTCGGAGATTGAGCCTGGGAACCTTCAGCAGTTGAGTTTGTTTGAATGGGTGAACGGGGAAGTGATTCCCTGTTAGAATCCCCAACTTCAGCCAGAGCAAGTTGGGGTTCTTCAATTAGCTAACCACATTTGAGCCGTTCTTGGGTTAATCGATAAATTAAAGCGATCGCCCTCAAGTCTCATGTGGTTGTGATTGATTAAATCTTCATACTCACTAGGCTGTCTTAAGCCATAAGTGCTAAACTCCACCCAAGCATGATCACCTCCCTTATTGATGGCAACAATGCCACAATCTCCCCGTCGGAAGACTAAGACTAAGTCACTTTCATATAGTATGGTCATGGTTTGTCCCTGAACCTGATTGTGAAAGCGAATCATACGCTTAATATCGTCTCTTTTAAACGCATCGCACCAGCGATCATGATCTTCAGGATGTCTGTGGACTGATTCGTTATGATCTGAGTAAATTAAAGGAAGACCTCCATCTTTCCCTACAATATAGGCATAAGCTAAATTTTCATCGGTGCGATCGAGTAACAGGTGACGAAAATCCTCATTATGAGGAAGATCATGATTGACCACAAAAGTAACAGAGCGACTCCAAGGTAAACCATTGTTCTCGTTTTCAGGACGGGCTAATTTTCTGAGAGAACCTCCCATCTCGAATGCTTTGCGGATGGTTTGAAACAAACGGAAATCATAGGCAGATAGCCAAGTTTCCTCAAGAAAGGGATCTAAAAATATTCTTTCTTCATGATCATTAGTGGTCAATACTTCCCCAAACAAATAGCGTCCAGCCAAGGAATCACTATCAGCAAAATTATCAATCATACGCTTGCTTATATGTTTGATCGCATCAATACGGAAGCCATCAAAGCCCATTTCTGCCAAGGCCGTTAACATAGTTCGTTGTTGTAATAACACCCAAGAAGAATCCATTAAATCGGGTAAATCACTAATATCTCCATAAACAACCCGGTGTCTATCAGTCCATTCATGCTCTTGAATATTGCCTGAACGATTAAAATCATTACCAGAAAATAAGCCTTCATTCAAATCGCCATACAATTTATTGGCTTCAAATAAGTCTCGATTATGTTTATAGTTTTCTAGTTCAGCTTTCCCTGGAAAGTTTAAGCGATCTTCTCTCTGTTCATTGGCCATGTGATTGATAACAATATCAGCATAAATCTTCAGTTTAGGCTCACCTGTATGACATTGTTTAATCAATTCCTCTAGTTCTTTTTTCCCTCCGAGATGGGACAAAAGCACTCGATAATCTTTGGGTTGATAACGTTGCCACCAGTGATGAGAGTTAACATCTGAATAGAGAATGGGTGGAATTAGTAGTGCACCATAACCTGCATCTCGTATTTCTCCTAGTCGATCAATAATTTCTTGATACTTCCAATTGAAAACATGAAGTACGACATCACTCATAACAATTTTTTCCTTGTAGCGGGATATTGCTTTCAGTTGCAATAATCCTATTTTAACTGACAAGAACCCCCCTGTTATCAAAAATCAAACAAAGAGAAATTAAACCTAGGTAAAACTACCTTTTTACTTAAGTCTATCAAAAGACTGATACTGGATATTATGGCAGTATTTGGGTTTCCTGAAGGGGCAAAAGGTTACTATCAACAATGGAAGGAAGATAATGTTGTTTCTCAAGTAGTGTTTGCAATTGTTTTACCAGGAAATACTCAAGCTTAAATGAGTTGAAAATTGCTTTTTTATGAGCGTTACGGTGTAGAAGAATATTATATTTATGAACCTCATAAATATAAACTAACTGGACTATTAAGAAGTAACTAAGGGTTAGAAATTATTGATAACATAGATGGTTAGATTAGTCATCATTTAGGAATTATTTTTGAAAGAAAAACCCCTCATTAACCCTTGATTATCGTGATGGTAATCTTTTTAAAACTTAAACATAAGAAAAATAACGAGTAGATAAATTAGCAGCTAAATTAAAAGAATTAGAAATTAACTCAGATGAACTGTAAAAAAATGTTAAATGAGATGAGATATTTTTTTCTTAAAATATCAGTTTTGCTATGATGGTGGCATTCCCGAAGTAAACTAATTATTGATACTCAGTCTATAACCCTAGAACATTTTCCTATATCTTATCAAGGATTTATCATGAGAATTGCAGAAATTGAAAATGAGTATTACAACAGGACATTTCACTATCTTCTAACCCTATTGCATGATATTAGGTATATAGAGGATTTGAAGTCACAGTCCAATATATTTTCGTTACAATTACAAGAAATAGAAAAAGAAGTTATGAAAGATTTATATGATGCAATTGAATTGTATGAAAAACCTCCTAATGAAAAAGTTTATGACGATTTAAACGACGATATTAAAAAAATTATTGGACTAAAAAAATCGTAAGTTATAAATAGTAAAAGAAAAGACTAAAGAATTAATAGACTATTATAAAAAATATAACTATAGGTGGAGTAACAGCCCAGAAAATAGTCAAAACTACGAAAAAATTAAGAATTTTTCAAAATTATTAGAATCGAAGGAAACGCCTAATAATATTGATAATAAAACTTATTATGAGATTAATGACCAATTATATAGCGTGAAAATGTTTTTTTACAAAGCAGCTAAAGATCGCAAAAGTGATTATGATGAAATTAAAGAGAGACTTCAAAAAATAAAAAATGACATCAACGAAACTAAGAAAAAGATGATAACAAAAAGAATTATTGTTGATGTTATTATTATCAACAAAAGTAAAAAAAGAATATGATTAATAACTCAGCTACATTAGAAATATGTAATTCCGAGATTTCTAATGGAAATAACTGTCAAGATTCCGAGTTGAAAGTAAGGTCAATAAAAAGAAGTATAGAAGGACGCGACCTGATTTTAGCAAAACTGGAATTAAAAATAATTGAAGAATCGACCAAAGGGAATGGGGAATCAAACAATGATGGAAATTCATTTAAATCCCGACAGCAAATGATACAAGATTTATTCTGTCCTAAGAATGAAAATGATTCATTTTTATTTACTTTAAAATCAACAAATTTTCAGGGTACACAGTGGCAAGATAAATACAAAAAAGAAGGTGACTTAATAAATAAAAAACTTTATAAAAATAATATTTGTCAACAAGATAAGTCTTCTCAAGCTTCGTTGACTATTTTCAACAAGTCATTAGACTACTATTAAACCCCTATTCCCCAAACTCCAAAATGACAAAATCTACTAAAACTCTTTGTCCCTACTGTGGTGTAGGTTGCGGTTTAGAAGTCTTCCCTCCGGCTCAACCAGGAAAACCTGTAAACCGAGATAGGGAAGGAAACCCCATCTGGCAAGTCAGAGGCGATCGCAACCACCCCTCAAGTTTAGGGAAAGTCTGTGTTAAAGGGGCAACCGTCAGCGAATCATTGGGGAAAGATAGGCTTAAATATCCCATGATGCGAGATAGTTTAGAGGAGGAATTTCGGCGTGTTAGTTGGGATGAAGCTTTAAATGCTATCGTAAACCGTATTCAAACCGTACGTTTAACCCAAGGACCAGACGCATTATGTATCTATGGTTCCGGACAATTCCAAATTGAAGATTACTACACCGTTGAAAAACTCTTTACCGGATTTCTAGGAACCAATAACCTTGATAGTAACTCTCGTCTGTGTATGTCTTCTGCAGTTGCTGCTTATAGCCAAAGTTTCGGCAGTGACGGACCGCCCTGTTGTTATGAAGACTTAGAGTTAACCGACTGCGCCTTTTTAATCGGAACCAATGCAGCCGAATGTCATCCCATCGTTTTTAACCGTCTCAGAGTCCATCATAAAAAGAACCGTAAGGTTAAAATGATTGTGGTAGACCCCAGAAAAACTCAAACCGCAGCAGCAGCAGACTTACATTTAGCCATTAAACCAGGAACCGATATCGATCTCCTCAATGGTATAGCCCATTTATTGATGCGGTGGCGTTGCATGGATACCTTTTTTATTGATGAATGCACCCAAAACTTTTCCGCTTATGCTGAGGTTATCCGTCATTATCCCCCTGAATTAGTCGCCCGTAACTGTGGGATTACTGTTAAAGAGTTGCAAAAAGCGGCCAAATATTGGGCCAACTCAAAAAGGGTGTTATCCTTATGGTCCATGGGGATGAATCAATCTTCTGAAGGAACCGCAAAAGTTCGTACCCTGATCAACTTACATTTAATGACTGGAGATATTGGTAAACCAGGTGCCGGGCCATTCTCTCTCACGGGACAACCTAATGCCATGGGGGGCCGAGAAGCAGGAGGGCTGTGTAATATTTTGCCTGGTTATCGTGTCTTGAATAACCCCCAACATTGCGCAGAAATGGAGCAGTTTTGGGGACTGCCATCGGGAAGCATTCGACCTCAAAGGGGGTTAACTGGTTTAGAAATGATGCGTGGCTTAGAAACAGGAGACATAGGTTTTTTGTGGATTGCAGCCACCAACCCTGCCGTCAGTATGCCGGATCTTAAACGGACTCAAGAAGCCTTGAAGCGATCGCCGTTTACCGTTTATCAAGACGCTTATTATCCCACGGAAACCTCAGTCTATGCCCATATATTACTCCCTGCAGCCCAATGGAGTGAAAAAACAGGGGTGATGACTAACTCCGAGCGAGTGGTTACTTTATGTCCTCAATTTCGAGAGCCTCCCGGAGAAGCAAGGGCCGACTGGGAAATATTCGCCGAAGTGGGACGACGTTTAGGGTTTGAGGAAGGGTTTAGTTTCCAAACCTCGGCTGAAGTTTATGCAGAGTTTGTCAGAATAACAGAAGGCCGTCCCTGTGACACCTCTGGGTTAAGTCATAACAAGTTACGCACCTATGGTCCTTTGCAATGGCCTTACACTGATAGTTGGCCTTGTCTGGAAGGGGAGGAGTTAGCCCAACAAAATCGCACTAATAAGAGACTTTATACAGATTTTCGTTTCAACACCCCAGATGGGCGGGCAAGGTTTGCGGCATATCATTCTAGAGGGCTGGCTGAACCCCCGGATGAAGCTTATCCTTTCGTTTTAACCACAGGGAGATTATACGGCCATTGGCACACCCAAACCCGTACGGGGCGCATTGCTAAAATTCAAAAGATGCACCCTAATCCCTTTATTGAAATTCATCCCCAAGATGCTGCAAAATTGAACATTAAAGAGAATAGTTTGGTAGAGGTGCAATCCCGTCGAGGAAAAGCTCGTTTTCCTGCCCAAATAACTAAAGCTATCTCCCCTGGTACGGTGTTTATTCCCATGCACTGGGGCGCACTTTGGGCTGATGATGCGGAGGCCAATGCTTTAACCCATCCTCATACTTGTCCTACTTCTTTACAACCAGAGTTAAAAGCTTGTGCGGTACAAATCAGTATTGCCATCGAAGAGGTAGCTTCTGGGAATTTATTCAATAATTAAAGAATAGATTTCAGAAGATGCCAATGGTCAAAAAAGAAGTATTATTTATGAGTAACGGTCATGGAGAAGACCTCAATGGCAGTCTTATTCTCCAGGAATTACTAAAAATGGCTCCCCATATTACTATTACAGCAATGCCCTTAGTGGGAGAAGGCAATGCTTATCGTGCTTTAAATTTACCCTTAATTGGCCAACCGAAGAATTTGCCGTCTGGGGGGATATTTTACATGAACCCCTTAACTCTGTTAAAAGACATTGGTGCTGGATTAATTGGCCTGACTTTATATCAAATTCGTACCCTGTTAAAAGTTTGTTCTCGCTATGATTTAATTGTGGCTGTTGGGGATATTTTTCCTATTACCATGGCCTATATTTCTCGTCGTCCCTATGTGGCTTTTTTGGTCTCAACGTCTAGTTTTTATGAAGGAAGATTAAACCTTCCTTGGTTAACCCGTTGGTGTCTGCGATCGCCTCGTTGTCTGGCTATTTTTACTAGAGATGCTTTTACGGCACAAGATTTACAACAACAAGGATTCAAAAAAGCTTCTTTTTGGGGTTATCCTATCATGGATATTTTAACACCAACCCGAACTAATATAAATCTTAATCCCAATCTTCCTACCATTGCTTTATTACCGGGTAGTCGTTTACCCGAAGCCCTTAATAACTTAGCATTATTATTACAAGTTTGTGCAGAGGTAGGCAAACTAGAAACCCTACAATTTCGAGTAGCTTTAGTCAAAGCTATCCAAAAAAGTAATTTAGAAACATTAGCCAAACAGTTAGAATGGCAATATCAATCTCCAGGTATTTTACTCAAAAAACAAGAAAAAAATCTCATTCAAGTGGAATGTTATTATGGGGCTTTTGCTGATATTATTACCAACTGTGATCTAGTTTTAGGAATGGCAGGAACGGCAGTGGAGCAAGCAGTTGGCTTAGGTAAACCAGTGATTCAATTACCAGGAAAAGGACCCCAATTTACCTATGCCTTTGCTGAAGCACAAATGAGATTATTAGGAATCTCAGTAACCACCATTGGTAAACGTTATAACGATCCCAATCTTTTCACTAAAGTCGCCCAAAGAATTCAGACTATTTTAAAGGATGATAACTATTTAAAAAAGTGTGTTGACAATGGACAAGAAAGAGTGGGAAAACCAGGGGGAGCGATGGAAATTGCTCAAGCGATCGCTAAATTTATTTGATGAAACTCAGAGCTAAGATTCACTAATTTTTGTTGACATATCTGACGTATTTTCTGCTGATTCAGACTGTTCAAAGACCACTCTTAATAAGGGAGGGGCTAAAAAGGTTGTAGCAATGACCATTAAAACAATAGCAACATCTAAAGATTGGGGTAATGCCCCGGTTGCCGAACCTAAACCAGCAAAAACTAACCCCACTTCTCCCCTAGGAATCATACCGGTTCCAATAGCTAAACGGTTTACTTTGTCTTTAGAAAAAGCGAAGAAACCGGCAGCTACCTTCCCAACAATGGCAACAACAATCAGAAATCCGGCTACAATTAAACCTTCTCTATTCGCAGGAATAGAAGGGTTAAGAACACTGAGATCGGTTTTAGCCCCAATGGAGACAAAGAAAACAGTAGAAAAAATGAAAGATAGAACTCCAACTCCTTCAATTAAATCTTCTTTTTTAGTGGTTCCGCCTAAAATTAATCCCGTAGCAAATGCCCCTAAAATACTCTCTAAACCCACTAAACCAGCCAGTAAACTCAGACCAATAAAGAGAATAAAAGATCCCATGCCATCGGTACCAGGGGCTTTAAACTGTTGTAAAGTGTTGATAAACCATTGACCAAAAAAGCGATTCATCACCACTGCAGCAATCATAAATGCAGCCGCTATTAAAATTAACTGTACTGCGTTCCCCACATCAATTTGACCAGTTTCCACAATACTAATAACCACTGCCAGGATAACGATACCTAAAATATCATCCAGAATAGCCGCCCCTAAGATAATTTGACCTTCTTTCGATTTGAGAACCCCCATATCCTGCATCACTTTAGCGGTAATACCGATACTGGTAGCGGTTAAAGCCGCACCGGCAAACAACGCAGGAAGGGCAGGAATATGAAATATATAAGTCATTCCCAAAAATCCCAAAACAAAGGGTAGTGTTACCCCAACAATAGCCACAAAAGCCGATTGGAGACCTACTTTTAGGAGTTCTTTGAGATCTGATTCTAAACCAATGAGGAATAATAACACCCCGACTCCAAACTCGGCATTATTTTCCGTAATGATGCGAACTGGACCTGCGAAAACTGTTTGTATTTCTTCTGCGGAACTATTAGAAATGAATTGAATAAAAGTAACCACAGATGAATTGACTTCTCCTCCTTCTAAAGCAAGAATATGTAATCCTGAAACACCGATGGCTAAACCGGCAATTAAATCACCAAGAACAGGGGGTAAGCCAACTCTAACGGCCAGTTCTTGGAAAATACGACTGGAAATGAAGATAGAAAGACCAACAATTGCTAGACAAATGGCTAAAATCTTTGTTTCATTTTCTCCTTCTGTTGCTGTGGCCATTACCCAAGGTGTAAACCACCCTAAACTAATGTTAGTGAGAATCATATTGTCCATAATTGAAAGTTCTTTTGTACCTGTTGGAATGAATTGTACTATTTTATGTTTCTCATTTTAATAAGATTTAAGTCTATTTGATTTTGTGTATAGCTTATAATTCTTGAGCAAGTCTAATTAGTTGGGAGTCGTTATCTAACAACTTTTCAATCTATCTATCTCTAAGATAGACTTCAGCAATTAAATTTCTATCAGATTACCGAGATCAATTAGAAGAGATGAGCTATATTTTTGTCTCATCTCTTGATAGTCCAAACTAAATATCTAAATCTGTCAGATTCAATTTAGGACCGTAGGTTTCGATAAATTCTCGTCGTGGGGCAACTCGATCGCCCATTAAAATAGTGAAGATACTATCTGCTTCGGCTGCGTCTTCAATTTCCACCTGTTTCATGCGACGAGTTTCAGGATTCATAGTGGTTTCCCAGAGTTGAGTTGGCATCATTTCTCCTAACCCTTTAAACCGTTGAATGGTGTAATTAGCATTGCTAGGTAAACCATTAATATGATCTTGTAATTGTCGTTCATTGTAACAATAAACATGGTTACGTCCCCGCTCTACTTTATACAAAGGGGGACAAGCAATATAGACAAAACCTTGATCAACTAATGACCTTTGATAACGATAGAAAAAGGTTAATAATAACGTCCGAATATGGGCCCCATCTACGTCAGCATCCGTCATAATTACAATACGATGATAACGTAATTGAGTTGAGTCAAACTCCTCTCCTTTTATTCCTAAACCCAAGGCAGTAATTAAGGATTGAATTTCGTTATTCTTGTATATTTTCGCATCATCGGTTTTCTCAATATTAATAATTTTACCTCTTAAGGGCAAAATAGCTTGAAAGCGTCGATCTCTTCCTTGTTTAGCGGAGCCTCCAGCAGAATCTCCTTCCACTAAGAAAATCTCTGATTCTTCTGGATCTCTGCTACTACAATCTGCTAATTTTCCAGGGAGAGGAGAAGACTCTAAAACCGACTTACGACGAACCAATTCCCGCGCCCGTCTGGCTGCTTCTGCTGCTTTAAAAGCCTGTACTGCTTTTTCAATAATATTATCAGCTACATGGGGATTAAATTCTAAGTATTCTGTTAACACTTCCCCTACCAAAGAATCGACAATTCCTCTGACTTCTGTATTACCCAGTTTTGTTTTGGTTTGCCCTTCAAATTCCGGTTCTGGAACTTTAACAGAAATGACTCCTGTTAACCCTTCTCTAACATTCTCACCCCCTAGATTAGAATCATTATCTTTTAATTTATTGCGCTTACGAGCCACATTATTCATTGTCCGAGTCAGGACTGTTTTTAATCCTTCTAAATGGGTTCCCCCATCAATAGTACGAATGTTATTGGCAAAACCTAATAGGTTATCGCTGTAAGCATCGACGCACCAAAGTAAAGCGACCTCTACCTGTGTACCGTTCTTTTCTCCTGAAACATAAATAATATCTTGATGAAGGGGATCTTTATCCCGACACATATAGGTGACATATTCCTTAATCCCTCCTTCATAACAATAAGTCTCACTATAGGTTTCCTCTTTTCTATTATCAGTAAAGGTAATTTTTACCCCTGCATTAAGATAGGCTAACTCCCTTAACCTTCCTGCCAAGGTACTATAATCAAATTCAATTCCTACTGTAAAAATCTGCTTATCGGGTAAGAAAGAAACAGAGGTTCCCGTTGAATGTTCTTGAGCGGGTTTTACCTCCAATGAATTGATAGGAATACCCCTTTCATAGCGTTGGGTATGAACATTATCATTGCGCCAAACCTTAACCACAACCCACTCTGATAAGGCATTAACAACAGAAATACCAACCCCATGTAACCCCCCCGAAACTTTATAACCACCACCGCCAAACTTGCCCCCTGCATGAAGTACAGTCATGACAGTTTCTAAGGCAGACTTTCCCGTGCTAGGATGTATATCTGTGGGTATGCCCCGTCCGTCGTCCGTTACCGTAACTGAACCATCGGCATTAATATCGATCTCGATATGGGTACAATAACCCGCCAAAGCTTCGTCGATGGAATTGTCCACAACCTCGTAAACAAGGTGATGAAGTCCCCTTGGCCCTGTGGTGCCAATATACATACCTGGACGCTTGCGGACCGGTTCTAACCCTTCGAGAACTTGAATCTGCTCTGCACCGTAATTACTTTTCGTGGTCATGGAGTTTCCTTTATAATGGCTTTTGAGGTGGTTTATGCCGGCTCGATGGCGAAATCTTCAAAAATTCTAACACAAAAGGGTTAAAGACTGCTTAGAGTTGAGGTAAGAATATTGATTGTGTTTGGGTGTAACAAATGTGGAATGCAGAATGCACAATTAAGAATGTAGAATGAACAGAAGAAATTAATTCTTAATTGCCTTGATAAAGTCATTTTTGAGCAAAATAGAGACAATGTTGCCAGGCTCCCCAAAAACTATCCTTTGACAAAACCCTGATTAATTCTCTACAATGGTGGATTGTGTGAACTGTAGCTATTTTAAAAAATCTTGGCTAATGTAATTGTAATCGGCGCTCAATGGGGCGACGAAGGAAAAGGAAAAATCACTGATTTGTTGAGTAGGTCAGCCGATGTGGTTGTACGATCCCAAGGTGGGGTGAATGCAGGCCATACTATTGTTGTCCAGGGACAAACCTTTAAATTACACTTGATACCATCGGGAATTTTATACGCCGATACAGAGTGTATTATTGGCTCAGGAACCGTTATCGATCCTAAGGTGTTACTCGAAGAATTGGCACAACTTCGTAACCTGAAAGTGGCAACGGATAATCTGTTTATCTCCCAAACGGCCCATGTGACGATGCCCTATCATCGTCTGCTCGATCAAGCCTCAGAAAAAAGACGAGGTAAAAAGAAAATCGGGACGACAGGGCGAGGTATTGGTCCTACCTATGCTGATAAGTCGGAACGCACAGGCATCCGAGTGGTTGATTTAATGGACTGCGATCAACTGCAAGAAAAAATAGAATGGACAATTAATTATAAAAACGTTATTTTAGAAAAGCTTTATAATCTCGAACCCCTCGATCCTCAAGTTGTTATTAAAGAATATATCGACTATGCCGAACAACTGCGTCCTCATGTAGTGGATAGTTCCCTCAAAATCTATGAGGCCATCCAACAAAGAAAAAATATTCTCTTTGAAGGGGCGCAAGGTACTCTCTTAGACCTAGATCATGGCACTTATCCTTATGTTACCTCCTCTAATCCCATTGCAGGAGGGGCTTGCGTTGGCTCTGGCATTGGTCCAACGGTGGTAGATAGGGTCATTGGTGTGGCCAAAGCCTACACCACTCGTGTCGGAGAGGGTCCTTTCCCCACGGAACTACACGGGGAAATTGGGGAATTATTAGGGGATCGCGGGGCAGAGTTTGGCACAACAACCGGCCGTCGTCGTCGCTGTGGTTGGTTTGATGCGGTCATTGGCCGTTATGCTGTCAGAGTGAACGGTTTAGACTGTTTGGCCATCACGAAGTTGGATGTTCTCGATGAGTTAGCCGAAATCAAAGTCTGCGTTGCTTATGATTTAGATGGTGATACCTGTGATCATTTCCCCACTAACGCCAGTCAGTTTTCACGTTGTACCCCAATCTATGAAACCTTACCCGGATGGCAAAAATCCACGGAAGATTGTCGTAGTTTAGAAGATTTACCCACTGAAGCCTTGGATTATCTTAAATTCTTAGCAGAATTAATGGAGGTATCCATTGCGATCGTTTCCTTGGGTGCTAGTCGGGATCAAACCATTATTATTGAAGATCCCATTCATGGGCCAAAAAGGGCCTTGCTTAATGTTAATGGTGAGCCTCTCACCGGTCGCGAATAAATCCAATTAATTTTTAAGGAGTAACTGTTATGTCTTTATCTATTGAATGTCAAAAACGTCCTGAAAATATTAAACCCAATGCCTTACGTCGTGAGGGGTTGATTCCTGCTACCCTATACGGACATAATGGCACAGAATCGATGCAATTAGCTGTTAATCAAAAGGAAGCCGCATTGATGCTTAGGGGCGTTACCGTTGATGAAACTGTAATCGATGTGAATATTCCTGATCTATCTTGGAATGGTAAGGCGGTAATCAAAGAAATACAGGCACATCCTTGGAAACGAAATTTGATTCATCTGAGCTTCTGTTATGTTAAGGGTGAAGGTTAAAGAAGTTAGGAAGAAGCAATTCTTTTAGGGCAAGCTACTTCGTTGAACCAAGAATCCCCGCACTTGTAGGGCGGGGAGTGTCAAAGGCAGGATTGACTATCCATGGCCGTTCCCTAATAGAAGGCTTAAGAAGGGAAGTGGAAGAAGAAACTGGCATCACAGATTTTAAAATAGAAAAACTCTTAACTGTTGCTGAAAGTTTCGTCCCTGAAACAGAAGGAAACATATTACATACTGTTAATATTATTTATCATTTTTATATAATGGACAGTTAAATGACAAACTTATAATCATTTTCCATGAATAAACAACCTATTACTGTGGGTAGCAAAGTGTCTTTGGTAACGAAACCCCCTTATCTAAAAACGGCTGATCCTATGCCCATGTTACGCCCTTGTGATCTTTTAGCAGTTGGAGATGAAGGTATTGTTATCGATCGTCGTCCTGGGGGTTATTGGGGAGTTAAATTTTCTCAAGGAACTTTCTTAATGGAAAGTCAATATATTGAGGTTTTAAACTCCCAGGAATCATCTCATATGGAAATGTGATTATTCAGTTTTTTCTACTGTTTCTGGATTTTTATCAACTTTTGGGGACTGCAAGGAAATGTCTTTGAGTTGTTCTTTATACTGAACAGGGGCTTTAAGAATCGCTTCTTTAAATAAGGTTTGTGCTTCTTTTTCTTTCCCTTGTTCTCGGACCAAAATTGCTTTGGCTAAAATCGGACGAAAATCATTTTTATCCCCTTTAATAGCCTGATCATAGATGATTAAAGCATCTTCATAACGCTTTTGTTCGCTGTAAATTTCTCCGAGTAATAATTGTAGAGAAGTGAGGTTGAAAACACTTTGAGAAGCTGACTCATTGGACTGTTCCTTTATGGCTTGGTTTAAGGTATTTTGAACTAAGTTAATAGCATCTTGAGAACGATTTTGCTGCATCAAAAGGTCTACCATTCCTTTTAGGGCTCTCATTTCCCCAGGATTGGCTGCCACAATTTCCTGATAGGTTTTAAGGGCCGCTTCATAATTTTTTAACTGTTGTTGCGATTGAGCGAGTAAAATCCCATAATCGGGTTGTTGTGGGTTTAACTGTGCCAATCTTTTTAGTGGGGCGATCGCAGCTTCAAGATCACCTTGTCGCAGTTGGGTTTCCAAAAGTCCTAATAAGGCATTTTCGTTATCAGGTTCCCTCTCTAAGACTAACTGATACCCTAATGCTTCGTTTTCCAGGCGGGTGCTTTCTGGGGTAACAACGGAGGTTTGATCGCTTTGACTAGCTTGGACGATACTACTAAGAATAGGTAGAATGGAAAAGGAAAGTAGAGCTAACAACATCAATACTAATGCAGCATAGATCCAACTACGGTGTTTTGTTTTAGAGACTTTCATAATAAGGTGTAAATTTATATTTTAAAATCGTTGTTCAAACTGAATACTACCACGATTATCATCAGAAAAGTTACTTGAGCCTCGTAGGGTTGTACTGTCATTAATACGATATTGAATACCAAGTTTTGGCGGGCTATCGCCGTTAACAATGGTTTGAATAGATAGGGAAAAGTCGTCAGTTACATCAACACCTGCTTCTGCTGCAACACCTATGTTAGATGTATCAATTGCATTATCCTCATCAACCAAAGGAGTTGGAAAAATACGAAATTCGCTTAATCCTAATGCTTCTCCAATCGCCCCTTGAACGGGACCTAACACTGCATTTCCTGCTAAATTAACTAATCCTAATGTAGTTTCTCCTGTTCCTAATGTATTGAGAAATGTCCCCCCCAGTAGGGTTATAATTTGTTTTTGATTCCGTTTTGGTTGACTACTTAATTCGATGTTTTCTGTAATATTACTGGCAAATCCTTCTACATTAGCTTTAATTCTTACTGTT
Organism: Crocosphaera sp.; assembly: GCA_030064935.1. Lineage (GTDB taxonomy): Bacteria > Cyanobacteriota > Cyanobacteriia > Cyanobacteriales > Microcystaceae > Crocosphaera. The sequence goes on from JASJEA010000008.1 coordinate 26,567, forward strand.
TCTAAACTATTTTTATCGGCACTAAAAACTTCGGGTATTTCTGATGAGTTGGGATTAACAATCGCCTTATTATTATTGGTTTCGGTAGCAGAGGTAAATAGTTTAAGATTGAGGTAAGGATCAAATCCTTTATGGGGTAAGAATTGTGCTGTATTATTTTTTCCTCCAGCCAATCTTAGTTGACTAGCAAACAGATTGACTAATCCATTTCTTAACTGAATTTCGCCTTCGGGTTGAGGTTTATTTAAAGTCCCATTTAAGGTTATATTTCCCGTGGCTAAAAAGGTTAATATGGGAGGGCGGTTAATAACAATTTTATCTCCTAATACTATTTGCAGTGCATTTAATTCTGTGACTGCTAATAAAGGGTTATTTTGGTTATTTTGGCTCTTTTTTCTTTTTTCTCCTAATAAAACTTGACCATCATATAGGTTTACTTGTCCCCCAATTTTTGGAGCTAAAACACTGCCATTAATATTAATAAATCCATTAACTCCTCCTTGATATAGTTGATCAACATTGAAGTATAAATTATCAATACCAACAGTAAGAGATGATTCTTTATCTGTTGAATTAATTAAAGGTAATGAGCCCATTACAGAAACTTTACCACCTGAAAATTCTCCTGAAAATTCATCAAAACTAATGGTATCTAAATCAAATAAAATCTTGCCCTGAACCTGTGTAAAATAGTTTTGGGGCATCATTTGTGTGGCAATAGTTGCATTTTTAATTTCTGCCAAACCATCAGCTTGAAGTTGGTAGGGAATTCCCCTTTTTGGGTCAACTTTTCCTAATAAATGTAACTGAACTTGTCCCGTTCCATTCAACCAAGCCACTTTACCTTGAGTCATAATATTTAGTAAGGTCAAGCCTTCATTTTTTGCTTGAAACTTTAAGGAAAGTTGGTCGCTTTTCGGTTTTACCTTAGCAAAGGGTAAAGCATAAGGAAAGGTTCCTTCTATAGTCAACGGATCACTACGATTATCGAGAACACTACTAGCGGTAAAATCAAATTGACCCCCATTATAGGTAAACTTTCCTTTGGTTGAGTCTAAGGCTGTTTGGTTGATAGTGGGGTGGTTAACGGCCAAATTTCCTGATGCTTGGGGGTTGTTGCGAGTTCCTCCTAAGTTTACATTTCCGTTTAGTTGTCCCCCCAAGGTGACGGCAGAGGGAAGGTTAACCCATTGGGAAATGGTTTCTAAGGGAATGTTGAGAACTTCTAGCTTTCCTTGTTGGCTTGTTTGTCCAATCTGACCAGCAAAGTTAATCATACTATCCTTGAGGCGCAAATTAAAGGGTTCTAGGGTCAAAATACCGTTTTGCCAGTTACCTTTGGCTTGTAACTGAGTTAGTTGGTAGTCTCCCCATTGCCATTGTTTTCCTAAAAGATTAAATTGCGTGTTTATTCCGGTTTTTGGACTAATATTGAGGGCAATTTGTGCTTTAAAATCCCCTTTTACCCGTTCTAGTGGGGGTAAACTTTCACTTCCTTGTGCTTGTTTTTGTTTATCTTCTAACCAAGCGGTGATTTCTTTAAGTGTATCCATACGATGGCCGAGAGGTTTAGTGGCTGTTTCTACTTTAAATAGAGGAGTTTGGGAACTAGAAGGATTATTTTCGTATAAATCGGCTGCTTTGGCATATTTTGGTGGTTTAAGTCCTCGTTTTAAGTCTTCTAATTCAAAAATTTGCAGCGTTTCTAATATGTCCTGCAATTTACCCTGATTAATGTTGATATTAGCTACTATTTCTGGACCTTGAGGAGTTTGGGTAAATTGTCCATTAAGGTCATATTGACTGTTATAAGTTAATATTTGAGTGTTCTGTAGAGATAAACTTTTGTTTGCATAGTGAAAGCTTCCTTTAAAAGCTTTCGCTTGCATTGTGCCTATAATGGGGTTGAGAATGGCTACCTTTTGACCTGCGATCGCTCCTGTTTCCAAATCGAGGGTAACCAATCCCGATAGGTTGCCGCTCATGGGTTGGGTAAGAATTTGATTATTTTTGTAGATTTTTTGGGCAATTTTGCTAATAATGGGCAAAGGAATGGTTTTTATCTCAGTTTTCCATTGTTTATCTGTTTTATTAGCTCTTAAATCAATATTTTTTTGTTTGACTGCTATACTAAGGGGTTGAAGTTCGGGATTAAGATGAAGATGAAGGCGATCGCTTTGACCATCGAGGTGCAATATTAGTCCTGTTTCGGTTTTTTTAGTTATTTTTCCGCTAATAACGGGCTCAAATCTTATATCTTCTACATTTAAGTTAATTAACGCCATTTGCCCTTCAATATTAGGATTTTGAGGAGTTCCTGCCATCGCTCCTTGAAAATCTAGTTTCCCTTGGTAAGTTAATTGAGGTAAGGATAAGGGTAAATTACTCAAATTAAAGTTTTTTGCGTCAATATTTAGGTCAAATTCTTGTATTATATCTAATTTATTTTTTTTACTCTGAAAATCTATGTCTAACCATCCTTTAGCGTTTAAACCAGATGCCGTTACCTCGTCCAAGGTTAAACGTTGTCCATTCCATTGCATGGTTGCAGTTAAGGGATGGTCAAATTGGGGTAATCCCTGACTTAATTTTAAGCTTCCTTTCGCTTGTAGATATTTTGGGGATATTTTGTTTATTTTTCCCTCAATATCTAAGTTTCCTTCCACACTACCTTTTAATTTAGGAGACAATAGCCCCAACGGAAGTGCCTTTGAGGTGAGGGTTGTGGTAAAGTTACCTTGACTGATAGTAATATTATCTGTATTGATTGTCCCTTGAGACAAAATTAATTGTCCGGTTCCTTGTCCTTCAAGACTGTCTAAAAAATTATTATGATCGAGATTACCGGTTAGGATTAAATTACTGTTTAATTGTCCTGATAACTGTTGAGGAATGTTGTGACTTAAGTTAGTTAGATTAAGGTTATGAGTAACTAAGTTAGTTGACCATTTTCCTCGATTCAATTGAAAATTATTGGTCTGAATACTTCCTTGACCAATGTTTAAAGTTCCTTCTCCTTTTCCTTGAATATTGTGATTATCTTTATCTAATTTACCCCCCAGATAAAAGTTGCCTGTTAATTCTCCCTGTAAATCAGTTGTTGTCTTCAATTCCTCAATATTTAATCTTTCTATCTCTAAATTCGTATGCCAATCTCCTTCAGACAATTTTATATTGTTAGCATAAATTGAGCCATTATCAACTGTTACTTTAGCTTGTCCATCAACAACGAGACTATCAATCAATTTATCTTCAAGATTACCTGTTAACTGAAACTGCCCCTGTAGCTTGCCCTTTTTAAAAGGTAAATCTAAACTTTCTAAATTAATATTAGAAGCCATTACAGTTCCTTGCCAATTGCCATTGCTATAAGTAATATGTTCAGCGTTTATGGTGCCACCGGCAAGTTTAAATTTGGCCTTTCCTTTCGCCGTCAAGCTTTCATTTTTTTTCAGATTTCCCGATAAATTAATATTCGTATCAACTCGCTCAATATGGTTAGGAATTTCTATTTTATAAAGACTAGCTAAACTTGTAGCAGGAAGATTGTTTCCTTCAATCTCAAGGGAATATAGAGGGAAATATGAATCAAAATTAAAGTTTCCTTTCGCTATTAAAGTTCCGCCCACCTTTGGAGTTGCTTGAAAATTATTAATTTTTAACCCCGATTTATTTAACTCTAAATTACCTTTGATTTCACTAAAATAAACTCTATCAAACTGCATAAACTCCGTATTAATCACAGACATCAATATCTGAGGATTATCCAAACTACCAACAACCTTCAAATCCCCTTTTATTTTTCCTGTTGTTGCAAGTTGAGGTGGTTTCCGTTCAATGGTTTTAAAAATATCTATAATAGGTACTGCTTGAGTTGTTGCAGTTAAATCAAATCCCTCGTCTAAATCAATATTTCCTCTAACAATTCCTTTGACCTCGCCAAACTCAGTTACCACTTCATCAAAGTTAATTTGTGTCCCTTGAAAGCGTAGCTGTCCCTGAGTAAAAAAAGCATGAGGTAAAGTCTTAACCTTCGCTTCTACCTGGTGTAACTGGGCTACACCTCTTAACTGAGGTAGTTCTTTACTTGCTTTATAAACCTCTAGATTAGCATTAACTTTCCCACTATTTAATTCAAGAGGAAGGGGCAAAAATTGCCCGATTTCTGTTGCATTTATTTTATTTCCTCTCACCAATAAACTAATCCCTTTATCTTTTATGTTAAAGAGACCAGAAATTGCTAAATCACCCCCATCAATCATCTTAGATAAAACCTTAAACTTAATCTCATTTTTATCATGAACCATCTCTATTATTGCTGACACATTTTCTAAATTAATTGGAGATTCTTTATCCCCATTACTGGAACGAGATACAGCGATCGCCTTTCCCTTTTCTATAGCCAAAGATTTAAGTTTGATGGGGTTATTGGGATTCAATTTATTAAAAGGTGTTACCAACCAACTTCCTTGTTTTCCCTGTTCCAAATAAGCCGATGGTGTGATAACTGTGATGTTAATATCAAGTTGACGATAAATAATATATTGAAGGGGATTATAAGAAATTTTTAAAGCCGACATAGAGACGTTAGCCGGATCAGTAGCAGTAGGCAATAGCTCCGTCTGACCAAAGCGAATATAATTAAAGGAAAAGGACTGCAAAGCTCCTAATTCTACAGGACGATTGAGAAAATGACTTAATTGCTTCTCAACCATAGGGGTTAAGTTGCGTTGTATAAGAAAACCGCCTGCAACTGTTCCCCCACTCAGCCCCAACAAAACAACCGTAACCCCCCATCTACAAAGGGTTAAATATGGTTTTCGCAGTTGAGTTTTTTGAGAAGTTCCTAGCTCGTAATGCTGTTCTTTTCGAGAAGGGTTTGTTGTCATAATACTTATTCACACCACCACACTCACCAGAGTTTTCTCTAGCCATTATAGTTGTTGAAAACACTTTCTGCTTTTCTAGATAACTGCGAGCCATTTGTCCCCTATTCTAAATCTGGGCAATAATTACTTATTGCCCAGTTAAAAGGGGTATCAGCAAGAATATCCCACCAAAATCTGTGATTTAAAGGGAGATTCTCAAAGTATCAGAGCAACACTTCTAGAGTTGAAGCCACAACTCGATGATTGGTGTCGTCTCGCAATTGTACTAACGCAGCCCTAGCCTTGGGAGCTTCAAAAATTCCTAAAACTCTAGCAACTTGGGCTCTAACCGCTACTATTTCACTGATTGATAGCTCAACTAGTATCTCAATTGCTTCCGACTCTAAAGGTGTTCCCTTTAATTTCCGTAAATAAGAAATCGATGCCAATTGTACCGTCAGATCATCCCCTTCTAATCCCCATTGAGAAAGCTGTAGAAAAACATCAGGGGAACCCATTTCTTCTATTGCGGCGAAGATGCTTTGTCGCAACAACCAGTGAGATTCGTCTCTAAAAAGTTCCATCAAATGGGGAATGGCTTTTTCTCCATACTTAGCGAGGGAATTAGCCGCTTCGGCTTTGACGTTGGGATCTCTATCATTCTCAATCAAATTGAGCAGGACATCAAAACCTTCATCACTCAGTTTATGTCCTAAACCCTTTGCTACAAAGGAACGGATCACAAACTCTTTGTCATACATTATTTGTTTGAGTAGGGGAACAACGACATTCGCTGGGTGATTCCTTAGCTCCACAATCGCTTTGAGGCGATTTTGAGGATTGGGATTCTCAAGGTTTGCTTTGATCTGATTTATTTCCATAATTTCAGTACCCTCTAATGTTTGAGCATCAACTTGCTTGGACAGCTTTTTATGAACTAATGTAAATTAATGTAAATTATTATTAAAATTATAGCGTTAAATTCTTTAATCATGCACCAAGAGTATGTGTGAGCATCTTGCTCACTCGCTGTAAAAATAGCAGGCAGGATGCTTGCACTGCCGGAAATCTAATGCACGCTCATGGAAACAGACCACTACTAGCGATCGCTTTTTCAACTATTGCGCAACACTAGCAGTTCTCAAAATCTATAGCACTACGCATTAAGGGAGGGGACATTTTTCTTTTCCCTGTTATATAACCTGTTATAACAGGTTATATAAGTTGAGATTTCAACGGGAGATGGTCAATCAGAATGAGCGAATTACCGATCCCTCAAGTTGGAGGCTTGAAACAAGGAAAATTCCTCGCCATCCCTCGATCGCTTTTCATCCCCTTGAAAGAGGAGGCTTGGAACCCTTTTTTTCGGTCAGATGTTATTGTGCGATCGCTTTTTCAACTGTTGCGCAACAATAGCAGTTCTCAAAATTTAGAAATGAGCTTATTTACTCTAGTGCTAGAGTTTTAAGTTTGAGTCCCCAGATAAATGCGATCGCTTTTTCAACTGTTGCGCAACAATAGCAGTTCTCAAAATTTAGGAATGAGCTTATTTA
>JASJEA010000089.1 GCA_030064935.1 Crocosphaera sp.
CAATTCATCCCCCTAAGCATAATGCTACGTTTATTAATATGCTTCCTGACTTAATTAATTTTATTGAACAGGGAGAGTACCCCGTTGAACAAGTTGGTTATTATGATCTAGTATTAGAAGCATGGGAAGCCTTTTTAGAAAATAAAAATTCAGTAGCCTCTTAACTTCTATTTTCGTTATTAGTTCTCAAAAACTCTTTAGTAATTAAGAAATTTAGTTATGGTTTAGTTATGGTAAATTTACGTCATTCTATTAGGCTCATTAAAAATGATATTATCCGTCGATATTATACTTTTCGCATTACTAAGAATAAGAATCCTTATCAAGTCGCTTTAAAAAAAGAACCTTATAAAGTTCTGTTTATTCTTAGTCATATGCGTTCTGGATCTTCTTTACTTACTCATATTTTAATTTCTAATTCGGCTATTAAAGGCTATGGAGAAACCCATATTAACTATAGATCAGAGGCTGATTTAAAAAAATTGTTGTTTCATATCTATTTTAATAGTCAACAGTTTACTAATTTACAAGATTTAGCCAAATTAAGTATGAATCATACTTATATTTTGGATAAACTTTTACATGATCATAAACTTGTCAATGAAAAACTTTTAGAGTTGGATAACTTTTACTTTATCTTTTTGATTAGAGAACCGAAAAGAACGTTAATGAGTATGCTGGATCATAAACCACACTGGAATGAGGAAAATGCTATTCATTATTATAGTAAACGTTTATCAACCTTATCAGAATATGCTCAGATTATTAATAGTAAACAAAGAAGTTTTCTGGTGACTTATAATCAACTTATGGATGATAGTGATCAAGTATTTAAGTCACTTCAAAATTTTTTAAAAACCTCGGAAGTATTTTCAGAAAAGTATCAGGTATTAAAAACAACGGGAATGCGTAATGTGGGAGATTTTAAAGAAAAGATTCGTTCTGGTCGGATCATTAAACAACCAAGAAAGCTAGATTTTTCGATTTCTCCTCATATATTAGAGACAGGAAAAAATAAATTTGATCACTGTCAGGCAATTTTATCTAAACTATGTCAAACAGTTGATAATCATTAATGCTTCATTGAATAATCTAAGTGATTAGCAGAACCGGGATTAATCTTGAGGATAATTCTTATTTCAACTGTTATATAAAAGTAAAATGGAAAGGCAAAAAATACTAGCAGTACAAGCTAGTTTGATAATTAATTTATTCAACTTCAATTTTGACTTTAATAGTAGGTAGCTTAAAACAAAATAGTTTAAACCGGCAATAAAAACAGCAACTATTAACTTAAATAAGTGAATGCGATCGGCATAAACTAAAAAGGGGATATAGTTAATGTAATCAAGCCAATTTTTTCGGCTTTTTGGGATAGGGATGATATTCCAAGTTTTTCCTTGATCTGTAGATTGATAAATTTCAGGTTCAACCGATCCAAACCCATAAATGGTATTGTCATCACTATAGAATGGGGAAAACTGAATAGGAATAGAAGCAGAGGGGACAGTATTAAGTCTTGATAAGTAAATTTTATCATCGCCTAGAGTTGAAAAAGTTTGACCATCATCCACTGTTTTAAATGTTCCTTTCCCCGGAAGCGTTGTAATAAAGGTTTTATCATTTGTGTAGTTGGGGGATATGGCGATCTCGAAAACTGAAGGGTTGTTTTCATAGGGTAAATCATTAATTCTATCCCATGTTTTACCTGCATTTACTGATTTGAACAAGCCATTACCGCCCCCTGCAATTAGGGTTTTATCTTCTTGATAGTTAGGAGAAATAGCTAATCCCAACCACAAGATATTTTTTAATGAATTTTCTTGAGTTATATTTTGCCAATTTACTCCTTGATCAATACTTTGAAAAATACCATCAAAAGTAGAAATATAAAGGGTTTTATCTGAGGAAAAATTAGGGGAAATGCTTAGGGATGTAACTCTTCTTTTGAGTTTAGTCAAAATTGAAAAGGTGTCTCCGTTATCAGTGGATTTATAAATCGTTCCTGCACTAGTAGCAACATAAACGGTATTATCCTCAGCAATATTGGGAGAAATAGCCAAAAATGTTCCTCGAACAAAACTATTAGCAACGCTTGGTAACTTGATAATACTCCAATTTTTTCCTAGATCAGAAGACTTGAGTATCCTATCTCTTAATAATCCCAAGAAAAGGGTTTTATCTTCTGCATAGTTAGGAGAAAAAGCAATATCAAAAAAACGCCTTGGATCATCATGAGGAACTCGCAGACTTTTGGTAAAATTAGGTAGTTCTAAACCCGATTTCATGGAAGACCAAGATTTACCTTTATCATAGCTAATATGGGCCGCACCTACGTAATCAATAACAGCAATGGTATTATCATTTTTATAATTAGGAGAAACCGCAATACCAATAACAATGCGAGCAGATAAACTATCTAAATCTTGCCAATTTTTACCTGCATTGGTTGACTTAAATATACCATCAAAACCACTTAAAAACAGGGTTTTATCGTCTTTAAAATTGTTAGAAATTCTAATTTCATCAAAATGAGGTAATCTAAATTGTTTTTCGTCTGCTTGTTCAGATTTAGTCAATCCTTGGTCAAAGTTTTGCCAACTTTTACCATTGTCTTGTGAGCGAAATATTCCTTGATTCCAAGTGGATATAAATAAGGTTTGATCTTCCTGATAATTGGAAGAAAAGGCTATATCTTTGATGATTTTATCCCTTAATTCTTTGATTTCTGAACCTTCTTCAAGGTTTCCATCAACGACTTTAAAAACTCCATTTTTTTCGGTTCCTATCCAAATGGTTTTATCCATTGTGAAATTAGGAGAAACTTGCAAAGTTGTAATTTTTGAACCATTTAAATAGGTAAAAAATGTATCCCAATTCTTGCCTGAATCTTCAGATATTTTGACAGTTCCTAGATCATTCGCAACTAAAATAGTTGAAGGTAGCTCTTGAATGAAGGAAACCTCTACAATTTTATTTTCTTGCTCATTTTCTAAGATTTGTGTCCAATTTTTTCCACCATTCTCTGTTTTATAAATGCCTTCATTGCTATCAACAGCTAAAATAAAATCATCAGAATTAGGAGAAATTTCTAATAAGTTAATTTTAGATTTTTCTAAATTTAAGCCTTGATTAACTCTAGTCCAAGATTTACCTCCGTCTTGGGATTTATAAACTCCACCAAAAAAGGAGGCAGTAAATAAAAGATTTTCATTGTTAGACGATATGGCCAAAGCTTTTAAATTATCAGGATTGTCTAAACCTTTCCATAATCTTTGCCAACTTTTACCTCCATCTTCTGACTTCAATAAGTTTCCCCTAACGATAATGAATAAGGTTTGATCCTTGTCATAATTAGGGGATAATTCAACTTGATCAACGATATCATGGGGACGATGACTCAAAGCAACGGGATTATGAATAAATAACGTTGATAAACTAAAAAATATAGCTACAATAAAGAGAAAAGCTAATTTTAACCCTTGATTAAACTTCAACATAAACTAAAAACTTTATGAATATTATTTCAATCGTTACATTTGATCTGAAATTTGACAACCTTCTAATAAAGCTTGACGAATAATCATGTCTGTTTCTTGATTTAACATCACATAGAAATAGCCTAGAAGTTGCTTATTTTCAGTTTTTGTTAACTGTTTTTTAGCCAGCAGATTTGATAAACTCTGCACAGCAATTAAACGTTTTAAGGAATTAGACTCTGTTAACTGTGATATCCATTCTTGATATTGATTTGCCTGTTTGTTTCTCGATCTCTCTAACAACTGCCAAGTTAATAAACCTAAGATCAAAAAAGTTCCGAACCCTTGTAAAATTAACCCAGTGGCTAACCAACGATTTTGCGCATTAGACCAAACAACAAGGGCAATATAACTGCTCATAACTGCAAAAACACCACCAGAAACAGCGATCGCCAGTTTTCCTTGAGAACCCTCAAAAAACCTACTCCACTGCAACCAACGATGTTGCCAGTAACCTGTTTGAAAAGTGTGGATTAAGCCCATGAAACTTATGCCCACTAACGTAGCACAAACCAGTTGCCAGTTCCAACCTAACATCAAGGTTGTTCCGGTTGATCCCAATAACCAGATCATCATTTTGCGATGTTGTTTTCGAGTCAAAAAACGGATCATATTTCGCTTTAGTCGAGTCCAAGAAACGCCTGAGAAAAGATGAAAAATAGGATTAGACTGCAATGAAACCTGCATTAGCAAATATGCCTAATAAACTGATGTTGATGTTTACTATATCGTTAATTCTTCTGACTTTATCTTTAAATAATGTTACAAATCAAGAATATGGGGAGATGGAGGCAAATGTAGAATGAAGAAATATAAAAATTCTACATTCTACATTCTTCATGCTATAGTTCACGAACATCAGAGACTGTTCCGTTAACAGCCGCCGCTACTACCATCGCCGGACTCATCAATAAAGTTCGTCCAGTAGATGATCCTTGACGACCTTTAAAGTTTCGATTAGAGGAAGAAGCACTAATTTGATCTCCTTGTAACTTATCGGGGTTCATGGCCAAACACATAGAACATCCGGCCTCGCGCCATTCAAACCCGGCCTCTACAAAGATTTTATCTAACCCTTCGCTTTCTGCTTGTACTTTAACCCTTTCTGAACCTGGGACGACAAACGCTTTAACCCCGTTAGCTACATGATGGCCTTGAGCAAACTTGGCGGCTTCACGTAAGTCACTGATACGTCCATTGGTACAACTCCCGATGAAACAGACATCAACTTTTGTCCCTTTGATGGGAGTTCCTGGGGATAACTGCATATAACTGTACGCTTCCTGGGCGATCGCACGATCACCTTCGGGTAAACTGTCGGGAGTGGGAACTGGTTCACTGATGCCAATACCTTGACCGGGAGTTATACCCCAAGTTACAGTCGGTTCAATTTCAGCCGCATCGAAGATAACCACATCATCGTACTCTGCATCGGCATCAGAAGCCATACTACGCCACCAGGTGACTGCTTTTTCCCAGTCTTCTCCGGTAGGTGCGAAGTCTCGTCCTTTTAAATACTCAAAGGTGACATCATCTGGGTTAATATAGCCACACCTTGCACCCCCTTCGATGGACATATTACACACAGTCATCCGTTCTTCCATCGACATAGATGCAAAGGTGGTTCCTGCGTATTCGTAGGCATACCCCACACCTCCCTTAACCCCTAATTTACGGATGATATGAAGGATTACGTCTTTCGCATAGACTCCGGGGGGTAAGGTGCCATTCACTTCGATTTTACGAACTTTTAGCTTAGAGAGGGCCAGGGTTTGGGAGGCTAATACATCCCGAACTTGTGAGGTTCCGATCCCAAAGGCGATCGCCCCAAAAGCCCCGTGGGTAGAGGTATGGGAGTCACCGCAAGCAATGGTCATTCCTGGTTGGGTGAGTCCCTGTTCCGGGGCAATAACATGGACAATTCCTTGATTCCCTGAACCGATATTATAGAAGCGAATACCGTTATCTTGAGCACTGTTTTCCAATGCTTGCATCATCTCTTCTGCTAGGGTATCAGCAAAGGGACGGGCTTGGTTTTCGGTGGGTACAATATGATCGACAGTGGCAACAGTGCGATCAGGATACATTACTTTAAGCCCTCTTTCGCGCAACATAGCAAACGCTTGGGGACTGGTGACTTCGTGGATCAAATGGAGTCCGATGAAGAGTTGAGTTTGTCCTGAAGGTAATATTTGAACGGTATGGGTGTCCCAAACTTTATCGAACAGTGTTCCTTTACTCATGGATGTCTCTGGCTTTTCTTTATCACGCTATATTTTTATTATGGATGGTTTTAGCAGTTTGTTGACGACTTTTTAGATTATTATTTAATTTTTTTTTATTCTTGTTTGATTTAATGTTAAAAATTAAGTATAAGTTATTCATAATGAGACCAAACAGAAACAACTTTAATTACCCTAGTTTCATCATTAATAGAGTAAACCAGACGATGTTTAATATTAATACGTCGAGAATAATAACCTTTCAAGTTACCCGATAACTTCTCATAAGGAGGCGTATAAGGATTATCTTTGAGAATTTTAATTAATTGTTTAACATTATTTTGTAGATTTGCTGCTTGAAGTTTTTTGACACTTTTAAGGGCTTTTCGACTAAACTCAATCTTCCACGTCATCTAACGCCCTCAAAAATTCTTCTTCGGATACCCAATCATCAGATTCTTCTGCTTCTTTTATTGATTGTACAAAACCAGGAATCGATTGTAAATAAAGGGTTTCTTGTAAACTTTCCCAGTCTTTTTTAGAGAGTAGAATAGCGTCTCCATTTTCACTGGTAATAATTCTTGGTAAATGATCGACATTTACCTGTTCGACTAACTCAAATAAATTATCTTTTGCTTCAGTAGCACTAAAAATATCCATAGGATTACTGTTTTATTTTCATACAATATGCTAACAGTATAAAAAAGAGACTGTCAAGCTCGTAGGGTGAGCAAATGAAGAAGTTATCTAAAATCATGAAATAGCTTAAATTATTGCCCACCTGAAAAGACTTTTATTTTGTGTTAAATATGGACATTTTTAGTAGTTTGTTGTAAAATCATATCAAAATATCTACATTTGAGTTTTTGCAAATGCAAGCAAGGTATAAAACCCTAGAGAAAGAAAGACTAGAAAGTTTCGTGATAGAAATTGAAACTTTAATTACAAAAGCTGATATGGGATTTGCTATTAAACGTTTAGGTTATTTTGTAGAAGAATTTGCTGTTAAGAAGAATCAAGCTAAACGTAAAGTAAACCTTTTTTGTAGTCGATACGAAAAATTTTTAACTGAGGAAAGATTAGGGATTTTTTCGGCAGAAGAAAATACTAGAGTTTGGCGTGAATTAAGTTATGATGTTTTGAAGTTAATTTGTTCAGTAATTGAAGAATATACTATAAGTTATAAGGTTAAATATGAAGATAATAAAGGATTATTGATTACTAAGCCAATTAATAAGATTGTTTTTTTTGCCAAACATATCACTAAACACTATTCAAGAAAACAATCAAATGAATTCAATTTATTTTTGCCAGAATTAAAATTGAGATTTGGTGAAATAACATCTATTTTCGGCGAAAATGGTAATGGAAAAACAACACTATTAAAAATCATTGCTGGTGAATTAGCTCAAAGCAGTGGTAAGATTGAATATCCTGCTTTGATCGACTCCAAAAAACGTGATTGGTATAAAATAAAACAACAAATTGCTTACATTCCCCAAGACTTACCAAAATGGTCTGGTTTATTAGTTGATAACTTGCATTTTGCAGCAGCTATTCATGGAATTAAAGGTAAATAAAATGAGAGAGAAGTTGACTTTATTATCTATAGATTAGGTTTAAATGAGTATAGGAATAAAAAATATAATGAACTTTCTGGAGGGTTTAAAATGCGGTTTGCACTTGCTAAAGCTTTAGTCTGGAATCCCAAACTTTTAATATTAGATGAACCTTTAGCACATCTTGATGTGAATAGTCAGCTATCAATTTTACAAGATTTAAGATATTTAGCTGATTCCGTTACACATCCTAAAGCGATTGTTTTGACTTCACAGCATTTATATGCAGTAGAAAATATCACTGATAATATTATTTTTATGAAAGCAGGAGATATTAAATATAATGGCAAATTAAAAGACTTTGGTAAAGAAATGGAAGATAATGCGTTTGAGTTAGCTTGTCATTTACCTCAAGAAAAGTTGATTTCTCTATTAAGAACAATCAATTATACTGAAATTGAAATAATTGGTCATAATAATTATATTATTTATACTGCCAAAAATGTGACTGCTAAGAAGGTAATGAGTTTGTTTGTTGACTATGATATTAATCTAAAATATATTAGAGATATTAGTCAATCTACTCGACGTTTATTTAAAACCAAAACACAAATATGATCTAGTAAACAAATATGAAAGAATTTTTTAAGCCTAAATTTCTTAAAAAAATTGATCGTTATTTATTACTTAATTACCCTCAAATCTGGATAACTAAAATACATTATGTTTTGTTTTATGGATTATTAGTTAATATAACCTTAAATTTATTAACTCGCTTTTTTATAAAATCTAATACCATAGTAGACTTTTTTGACAATATTATTCCCTATATTATGATGTTTCAGGCTATATTTTTCTTATCATGGTTTTATCAACAGTGTTGGTTTAGTGTTGACAAAGAATATGGTGACACTAAAAATATAGACGGTTTTTTGCAGATAGTTATTTATACAATTTGTACTCTTATTATTATTTCTAGTTCCTTGACAATGATGACAACAGCTATGTATAAAGTAGCGAATACTACTCCTATAATTTCTCAAAATACAAACTGTAATGAGCAAGTCAATGTAACTATTTGTAATGATATTAAAGAGTTTATAACCAATAATAAAAAGGAGTCAGATCAGAGGTTACATTATAGTATTTATTACTTATTGCACACAATTTTTGCTATTATAGGAATCATTCTTTTAATTATAATAAATCAGGGGGGATGGCGTGTTTTACAAAGTAGAGAATTTTATATGCTTATGTCTATTTTTGTGATTTACTCTACAATCTTAGGAATATTGCTATCATCATCGCTTCTTTCTGATGATTATGATAATATTAAACAAGCGACGGAGATTTTAATCAAATCTTTTTTAGTGTACTTATGTTTAGTTCCTTTACAAAAAAAGTTGTTAAACCGTGTATTATGATCACCCAAAAAATAGTTTAAATTATGGATAATATTTTTAGAGAAATTGAAAGGCTGATTAGCGAATTTAATTTAAAAGAAGCTAGTAATTTAATGATAGAAACAACAAGAAAGTACCAATCTTGTTTTCATCATGAAGTCATCGAAAACAGTTTTAATACATTAGCAGAATCTAACATGAATGATGATCTAAAAAATAAACTAGATGAACTCTTAAAAGCTATTACTGAAGTCAGTAAAGAAGTTACAGATTCAGAAGACATAGAAACCGTAGAAATTTTAACCGAAGATGCTAATACCTTGGTTGAAAAAGCAACAGACGATCCCAAAAGTTCAAGAGTAAAAATATATCTAAAAAGACTAGAAGAAACTGCTACCAGTCTCGGTAAAATTGCTGCACCCATTTTAACAATAGCCAAAGGAATTAGTACACTTTTATAATAATTATGATTGCAGTTCCTAACTATATCAGTCCTCAAGAATATCTTACCATTGAAAAACAAAGTGTTATTCGTCACGAATATCGCTGTGGTTTAGTTTATGCAATGGCCGGTGGTACAGATAACCATGATCGCATTACCTTTAACTTCTTAAAATTAATTGATAATCATTTAGGCGATCGCTCTGAGTGTCGTTTTTATTCAGGTAATGTTAAAGTAAATTATAAAGATAAATTTTATTATTATCCTGATGCTTTTGTTACCTGTGATCCAAGCGATCGCAATGATCGCTATATAAAAAGACACCCAAAACTCATTGCAGAAGTTTTATCTTCTAGTACCCAAAACTTCGACTTAGGGACAAAATTTGAAGACTATCAACAGATTAAGTCCTTAGAAGAATATGTTTTAATTTCCCAAGATACTCAGCGTGTAGAATGTCGTCGTCTTACCGCAGAAAATACCTGGGAAACAGTAATTTATCAAGAAGGAGAGCAAGTTATTTTAAAAAGTATTGATCTAAAATTTCCCATTGCTCAACTTTATCGTGGGCTAGATAGATAATGAATATATTGTATGATTAATAATATTCTAGGGAACTAATATTATTAATCCCCTAGTAATTTCTAAATTTAATTAACTAGCGATCGCTAATTTTGGAATTAAACGAGTCAAAACTTGTTTTAACACCATTGCAGTCCAATCAATATCTTCTACAGTTGTCTCCCGTCCTAAAGTTAAACGAATCCCTTTTAACCCTTCTGTTTCACTATATCCCATAGCTGATAGAACGGGACTGGGACTTAATTTACCACTATGACAAGCAGAACCGGCACTAATGGCAATACCCGCTAAATTCATCTGACGAACCATCATTTTACCCGTGATTTTTTCCGTCTCAACTGTATGATAAGGATCATTGATCAGAAAACTAACATGATGAGGAAGACGATACAATCTATCTCCCGTGGGAACCACATAAGGACAATCCGCCATCAAATCAAATAGGCGATCGCGCAATGCTATAAGTCGAGGGTTTTCTCTACTCATCTCCGTTGCTGCTAATTCCGCAGCCATACCCAAACCTGCAATAACGGCAACCGCTTGGGTTCCTGAGCGTTTTTTCCCTTCTTGCCCACCTCCCAAAAGTAACGGACCAATCTTAACCCCTGGACGCACATATAAAGCCCCCGCTCCTTGCACCCCATAAATTTTATGTGATGATAAAGATAATAAATCAATAGGAAGCCTACGCACATCAATAGGAACTCTTCCTGCTGCTTGCACTGCATCTGTGTGGAAGAGAATGCCATGATCTTGAGCAATTCTTCCCAAGGCTTCAATGGGTTGCACTGTTCCCACTTCGCTTTGACCGTAAATAATAGAAATAAGCACCGTATTCGATTGAATCGCCGCTTTTAAGTCCAAGGGATCAACTCTTCCCCCATGATTGACCGGTAAACGAGTTACTTCCCATCCTTGCTTTTCTAAATACCTAACTGGTTCACTAATACCAGGATGTTCAACCGTAGAGATAATTAAATGCTGTGGGATGTTATATTGCCTAGCGATACCTAAAATGGCCATATTGTCCGCTTCTGTTCCCCCTGAGGTAAAAACAATGGACTCAGGATCAGCCGCATTGAGGAGGGAAGCCACCTGAACCCTAGCGGTTTCTAGAGCCATTGCTGAACGTTGTCCCCATTGGTGCAAACTAGAAGGATTACCCCATTCTTGCTTCAGAACATGATTAACTAGACCCACCACTTCTGAACGAGGAGGGGTTGTTGCACTATAATCGAGATAAATTTGCATAATAGTTTGTCAGGGGTCCTTGTAATTAGGGGAATTGATGGATAGGGTTTTAATGACCAGGCTTACATACATTATAATCCTCATGGGAAACGACCGCTTCTGGAGCCAAAAAACTACCGTGATCCCGACAAATTAAGCGATAATGACGAGTCACAGGAATACTGATAATAAAGCGATCGTGGCGTAGTCGTTTTCCATGAAAAAGGCGATAATCTTTTTGGTTAGCCAATCCCTTGAGAATTTGACGGGCTTTGAGAACGACGTTTTTAGGTAAGGGTCTTAAATCAATAGGATCTTTGGAAAAAGTTTGTTCCCAAGTATTTTTTTGTTGTTTCTTCTTTTCCCAGGTACTTTGTTCTTGGGCGCAACGATGACAGATTCTTCCATATCCCTTATGACCACAAGGAAAACTCTTTTTTCGTCTCGACATAACACCTATTATCCATCAATGCTTGTTATCGTCTCATAATATCCACAATACAGGGTGAGACTGTTCTCACGCAAAATAACTTGAGAAAACTCAACAAATTCACCCTACTGACTCCCTTGTTATCCTATTTATTGACACAATTCGTAAAAAACGAGACTTGGCTCACCCTTTCCCGTCGACGGTCAAAACTTAGTATTGTCTACAGATTTTAGTGTAGAAAAAAGTATTGAATTATACAAAAAACACCGAGAGCTATCATTAATATCAGTAATTTGAAGCCGGTAATATATTGACACTCCAAGGAGTCTTTCATGGCCCAAACTCCCCAAGAAGTCTTGAAGATGATCCAAGACAACAACATTCAAATCATTGACCTCAAATTCATTGATATGCCAGGGATCTGGCAACATTGCTCTTTCTATTACAATCAAATCGATGAAAGTTCTTTTGTCGATGGGGTTCCCTTCGACGGTTCGAGTATTCGGGGATGGAAAGCTATCAACGAATCTGATATGTCTATGGTTCCTGATCCAAATACGGCTTGGATCGATCCCTTCTACGAAGAGCCTACCCTGAGCATGATTTGTAGCATCAAAGAGCCTCGTACGGGAGAATGGTATAGTCGTGATCCTCGTACCATTGCCAGCAAAGCCGTAGAATACTTAAAAACAACAGGCATTGGTGATACAGCCTTTTTTGGACCAGAAGCAGAATTTTTCGTCTTTGATGATGTTCGCTTTGATCAAACAGAAAGTAAAGGTTACTATTACGTTGATAGTGTGGAAGGTCGTTGGAATACTGGCCGAGAAGAAGAAGGGGGTAACTTAGGCTATAAACCTGGCTATAAACAGGGTTATTTCCCCGTTCCTCCCACGGATACCTTACAGGATATGCGGACTGAAATGCTGCTGACTATGGCTAAATGTGGGGTCCCTATCGAAAAACACCACCATGAGGTAGCCACAGGCGGACAGAACGAGTTAGGATTCCGTTTTGCTACCTTAATCGAGGCCGCTGACTATTTGATGACTTACAAATATGTCATCAAAAATGTGGGTAAAAAATACGGTAAAAGCGTCACCTTTATGCCCAAACCCTTATTCAACGATAATGGTTCTGGGATGCACACCCACCAGTCTATCTGGAAGGGCGGAGAACCCCTATTCTGGGGCGACGGTTACGCGAATTTAAGCAAACTAGCCTTAAACTACATTGGTGGTATTCTCAAGCACGCTCCTGCGTTATTGGCTTTTACCAACCCCACCACCAACTCCTATAAGCGTTTGGTTCCTGGGTTTGAAGCACCAGTTAACTTAGCCTACTCTCAAGGAAACCGCTCTGCTTCGGTGCGTATTCCTTTATCAGGTCCGAGCCCCAAAGCAAAACGGTTAGAGTTCCGGTGTCCTGATGCAACCTGTAACCCCTATTTAGCTTTTGCTGCTATGCTTTGTGCAGGAATTGATGGGATCAAGAATGAAATCGATCCAGGGGAATCATTAGATGTGGATATCTACGATCTCTCTCCAGAAGAACTGAGTAAAATTCCTTCAACTCCTGGTTCTCTCGAACAAGCGTTAGAAAGCTTAGAAAAAGACCAAGCTTTCTTGACTGATGGTGGTGTCTTTACACCAGACTTCATTGAAAATTGGATCGAGTATAAACTCGATAATGAAGTTAATCCCATGCGTTTACGCCCTCATCCTTATGAGTTTGCTTTGTACTATGATGTCTAAGCGTTAATAATTACGAATGACTATTCAAGTCATTATTGACTTAAACATTGCCACCCAGAAGGTGGCGTTTTTTTTTATAAGTAATATTACTGAAACGTAAGTATAGACACAATTATTTTCATGAGAGATACTTAGTTTTACTGAAAGATTTATGATCATAATTTGAGGGAAATTTTTAACATATATTTTGGGGTTTGTCGATGAATTAAATCATGGATCAGCAGTGATTATAATCATTGAGTGCAGATGATTAAATATATATTCTGGACACAGAAACTAAACTATATATTTAATGAAACATTATTATGAAAACTCAACAAAAATCTCTAGGATTATTAGGATTAAGTATCGGCATTGGCTCACTTTTAACTTTGATACCAATTGATTTAGTTCATGCAGGAAACTTCAATCGGGATATTATTCATAATGATGAGAAAATGGGTCATGTCGAATTTACTTGGGATGATGACAAGATAAGCGGCAGTTCTATTAAGGATTTTAGATTATTGGAGAGTTTTTCTTTTACAGATTATAGCGGTACAGAGTATGACCTTGATTTTGTTAAAAATGAAGCTTTCATTAGACTATTTAACTTTAATTTAATTACAGAAAATTTAACCGCTCACGCCTATAAATTTTCCTTTGATGTCCCAACGGCACAAATTGGCTTTAAGCTTTCAAGCATAGAAGATTCCCTTGGTTTAGCTAATACCGACGATACTCCTAATTATCATAGTGTCGTTGCTGACTTATCTCAGTCGGATGTTGCTATTCCAGATGTAATACTTGAGGAAGTTGAAACTGAACCTAATGATACGACAAGCGTTCCAGAAAGTAGCCTAGCTACTGCTTTATTAATGGTTGCCGGTTTTGTGTTAATTGGTTCAAAAAAAGCCTTTTAATGTTAAGTTGCTAGATGCAAAACTTTACCTATCTCAATATCCTTTTATCACTTGAGTGGGGAGTGTAGATTATTTTTTGAATCACTGAACCTTCTAGGACAACAATAAGTCTATATATAAGGAAACTGTGGAACAAACATGGGGTTTAGAATCCGTGGTTCGGGTTTATTGGAACGCCCCCTTGGTAAAAGTTTTCAACGGGTTTGCTCGCCGAATTAGCAGACGGGGTGTGGGGAAGTTTTTGAGCAAAGATAAATAGTTGTTGGCTCCAGATGAAAAAATGCTGGCCAGTTTTCTGCGCTTATTAGTTTAATTAGTTGGATGGCAAGATTTATGAATTTTAAGGGTCCTTTCATAGATAGTAATGGTAACTCTATTGATGGCAGTGGAGTTTCCATTGCCATTTTAGATACTGGAATTGACTTTGATCATCCTTTTTTTGGCCCTGATGATGATAACAATAATATAGCTGATAAGATTGTAGCTCAGTATGATTTCGGTGGAAATGTCTTAGGCGGTAATAATGATAGTAATGCAAGTGATACAGATGGCCATGGAACTCATGTAGCCAGCATTGCAGCTTCGAGTGATTCTGCGTATCCTGGGGTTGCACCTGGAGCTAATCTGATAGCTTTAAAGATTTTTCCTGATGGAAACAACCCACCGGGAAGTCTGATAGATATACGAGAGGCTTTAGACTGGGTTTTGGAGAATAAAGACACATATAACATTGTGGCAGTTAATCTGTCTGTTGGTGATGGCAACAATTATAATTCTGCTGTAACAAACCCTTTTGTCTCCAATCAATTCTTTGAATTAGCTCAAAATAACATTACAGTGGTTTCGGCTGCAGGCAATAATGGAGGATCTGGGGTTTCTTATCCTGCGGCTGATCCCCATTCTATAGCTGTTTCTGCCGTTGATAACCAGGGTAGGATTGCTAATTTTTCTCAACACCATACTCAGTTGACTGATGTATTTGCCCCTGGCGTTAATATTCGTGCAGCTAGGAATAATGGGGGAAGCGTTAGTTTATCAGGAACCAGTATGGCTGCTCCTCATGTTAGTGGAGCAATTGCCATAGCGCAACAGTTAGCCCTACAAGAGTTAAACCGAAAGCTCACATTTGATGAGGTTCAAGAATTGCTTCAAGAGGGAGATGATGTTACTAATCGATCTGAGTATACAGGGAAGTTATTGAATATTACCAAATTAGGGGACGCTATCTTACAAATGTCTCCCTATGATCCCACTACTCATCTAACTCTAATGATCAATGGCTCCTCGGAGTCTCAACGAGTTCTTTCCTATGGGGGAGAAGCACAAGATGTTGTCTCAGAGATGATAATCAATGATAAAGAACAAGAAGTAAAATTAGGAAAAAATACTTGGAAAAAAATTGAGATTGGTGATTACCAAATTACGCAAAATACGGTATTAGAATTTGAATTTTTAAGTGGCCAACAAGGGGAACTTCACGGTATTGGCTTCGACAATGATAATATTCTTAATAGCTCAGATGCTTCTCAATTTTTTCAGGTATATGGAACTGAAAGTCGCGGAGAACAAATTGGAAATTATACAGAGGGTAAAGTTCATTACAGTATTAATGTTGGAGAATTTTTTACAGGTACTTTTGACTACTTAGTTTTTGCTAATGATGATGATGCCAATGAGAATGCAGAAAGTGTTTTTAGTAATATTAAAATTTATGAGCATTCAGAGGATTTTAATAACGAGCAATCAGAAATTATATTAACGATAGGAGGAATTGAAAACTCCTATTCTATTCAATCCTATGCCACAGGAGTTCAAGATATTCATTCAGAAATAACACTTGATGAGACAGGCACAGAATTAAAACTAGAAAACAATACTTGGCAAAATATTGAAATTGGTGATTATCTAATTACTGAAAATACAGTGTTAGAATTTGAATTTCAAAGTAGCAAAGAAGGGGAAATTCATGGGATAGGTTTTGATAACAATAATACTCTTGATGGTTCGGAGTCCAATCAATTTTTTCAACTTTATGGTACTCAAGCATGGGGAAATCAGAGTTTCGATAACTATGTTCCAGGCGCAATTCAAACCTATCAAATCAATGTTGGAGAATTTTTTACAGGCACTTTTGATTCCCTAGTTTTTGTTAACGATGATGATGCTGGTGTTGTTTCAGAGAGTATTTTTAGTAATATTAAAATTTATGAGCAACAATCGGGACTTGTGTTAACGATAGGAGGAATTGAGAACTCCTATTCTGTTCAATCCTATAGCACAGGAGTGCAAGATATTCATTCAGAAATAACACTTGATGAGACAGGAACAGAATTAAAACTAGACAACAATACTTGGCAAAACATTGAAATTGGTGATTATCTAATTACTGAAAATACAGTGTTAGAATTTGAATTTCAAAGTAGCAAAGAAGGAGAAATTCATGGGATAGGTTTTGATGATAATAGTATTTTTGATGGTTCGGAATCCCATCAATTTTTTCAACTTTATGGTACTCAAGAATGGGGAAATCAGAGTTTTGATAACTACGTTCCAGGAGCAATTCAAACCTATAAAATTAATGTTGGAGAATTTTTTACAGGTACTTTTGGCTACTTATTTTTTGCTAATGATGATGATCATGCTGCTGGTTCTGAAAGTGTATTTAGTAATATTAAACTTTATGAAGATACTGATACAGTAGCACAAAATGAAGCCATTGATCCATTAATTGGAAATCAGTCATTAGATGTATTTACCTTAGAAGATGTTGCCTCTGGAGTATCTAATGATCATCAAATAGATAATGAACTATTGATATCACAGTCTGATGTTAATAAAAATATGATAAACTTGGAGGAGAATATCCAAGATGATTTCCTCTGGTTTGGAGCAGACAATTCACTCTCAGAAACCACAGGTTTATCGGAAGTCAACCACAATTATGATCTCTCAAGTATAATTACAGATGGCAGCAAAGATAATGTTGATCGTTCTACTTTGCTTTCCTGAGCAATCAGTAATGAAATATAAGAAGTGAGACAAGATTAGGAATTTGTATAAAATAGTGTTATATTGCTAAAAATTTACCCTGTAGGCATTTAACACTGTTAAATACCCCTGCCCATTTTATCTCAACTGAAACCTGATTGCTATAGCTATTTGATTTGGTTAAACTTTTAAAATGATTGTAATAATTCTACTTTTAATATCATGATTAAATCTCGGATTATTATTATTTTTTTAATAACGATTTATTGGACTACAACAGTATTTTATCCCCCCGCTTTATCGACTGATATTTTAGATAAAAAAGTTGAAATAGTTCTGGAAAAAGGGCTGTGGAGAAGCTCAGGTAAAGACATTTCTTATCAAGATATTACCCTTGACTTAATTTGTCATAACAAAAATTGTCAGTCTGAAATTTGGGGATTTGCGCCAGAATTTAATCAAGCAGAACACCAAGGAACGGTGAAAGTTAATCGTTCTCGTAATAGTTTGTTTTTACAAATTAATTTAAATATTAACCCCGATCCTTGGTTATTGGTATCAAAAAAAGCAAATTATACGATTAAATTAGTTAAGAGGAATAACCAATTTTTGATAGGTACATATCAGGGAACTATTAACAATAAATTTTTACAGGGAGAAGCACGGGCAAGCATTAAAACCTTATATCCTGAATTAATAAGAGATCATAAACCCATTGAATTTCAAGAACATCCTCGTTTGCTTTTTCGAGAAAATCAATTACCTGCATTAAGGCAAAAAGCAACGACAAAAATTGGACAAAAAATATTAAAAAAATTGCAACAAACCCTTGAGAAACCGATCAGATACGACGGTTATGTTCCCAATGCAGGATATCATGGAGCAGGTCAATGTTTTCTGGCTGTTATTAAGCAAAACCCAGAAAAAGCTCAACAAGCTTGGGAAGTGGTTAATAATGCTATGAATACCACCTATCCTCGTTTGTTTGAACTGTCTCCAGCAGTGGCAGGAATAGCGATCGCCTATGATTTATGTTACGACTATTGGGATATGGACAAACGCACTTTAACTACCAATTGGCTTGCGCAAAAAGGTAAATTGTTAGTACAAGGAACGCCGGATCGGGGATGGAATCCTACAGCCTGGAGCAACTGGAATGCTAGGGCTAGAGGGGCGGCAGGGTTAGCTGGATTAGCTGTTTTAAAGGAACCTAAAGCCTATTTTTCTCAAAACATAGATGTTGAAGGGTTTTTAACCATTGCTGAACGCAATATTATTAGGTATTTAGAAACAGTGATGGGAGATGGGGGTTTTGGTACCGAAGGAGATCATTACACTACTGAACCAATGATTTTAACTTTGTTTCCTTTTTTCGCAGCCTACCATCATGTTAAAGGAAAAAATTTTATTACACAAGAGTCTAATATTAGTCAGGTTTTACCTAATTACTTAATGCGGATTGTTCCGAGAGATAATAATTATTTAATTCCCAGTTATGGAAGACATCGATATTATGCAGGGGGCTCATTATTTGCTATGGGACTGGAATCGGTACTACCTAAATTTTTACCTGCCATTATGTGGGGATTTGATAATTACTGGGGTGAAAATGGAGATAAAACTTTCGGAATTAAAAGTAGTTTAGATGCAATTTTTTTATTAATCAATTACCCTAAAAATGTATCTATCGAAAATCCTGATCAAATTTTAAATAAAGTTTTTAGTGATCAAGAAAAGGGTTTTTATGTCTTTCGCAATCAGTGGAAAAATAAAAATGATTTTGTGGCAAGTATCTATGGAAGAAGACAATTTTTAACAAGTTCTTGGTCTTATCCAGATGCTGGAAGTTTTCGCATTTGGGGGTTAGGAGAAAATTGGGCTATCGCAGGAAAAAGCGAAAATAAAGCAAAAAATGAAAATGTTATTATTGAAGAAAATGTGAATCCTATAACTATGCAACCTATCTATTTTGAATCTCAAAAAGATGGTTCAGGTATGGTTAGTTTACAATCTCAAAATTGGTTAAGAGAGTTTGCTGTTGATTATTCTAAAGTATCAGGTGTTCCTGGGTTATTTGTTATTGTTGATAAATTTGATGATAATCTAGATAGTCATACTTGGGTTATGAATACCAAAAAATATGTTGAAATTGATCATAATAGTTTCATAATTAAAGGTGATAAAAATGTCAACCTAAAAGGAACCTTTATGACACCCCAGAAAATTGACCTAACTTATCAAGCAGATGAGCAAAGAATTGTGGCTACAGGAAAAGGTGATTTTTGGGTAATTATGACAGTTCAAAAAGGTAAGATACCAAAATTAGAAGGAGTGAACAAAGGATTTAATTCTGAGGTTATTATCGGGGAAAGGGTTATTAATTTTAAGGATAATCATATTAATTTTCAAACCAAATAATATACATCATTTCCTGTTCCCAGTTGCTCCCAAGTAAAAAGAGAAAAACGATTATCAAAAATATTTTAGGCAAGAAACACAAACATTGACCAAAGTTTAGTATCATGTTCAATGAAGTCATTAACATTGGTAAGAGGGATTGTTCTGTGAATCAAAAAACCGTGGGAATGCTCAGTAGTTATCCAGGTTTACAAAATAAAAGAGATTGGTTATGGAAACAAACCCCTCAACCCTTTGGTATTTGGGGTAATGTTCAAATGTTAGCTAACCATGCTAACCCTGACTTTCTATTATTATATCAGTTCGATTTTCCTCGTCGTTCTCCTCCTCAACCTTGGTGGAAACGTTGGCAAAAATCAAAGACTTCACCCCTTAATATTCCTTCATTGCTAAGAAATGTCCCCCAGGAACGTATTATTTATCTATTAAGGGAACCTCCTCTCGATAAAGTTGTTGAGAGGAATCGGGAAAACTATCAGGAAGCGAGTAAGTATTGTGGTTATGTTTCTGGTCCGGATAAATTTGCCCCCTATCCTGAATATATGCCGGCTATTTGGTATGTAAATTCTGAATTTGAGCAATTAGATAAAGGTACCATCCCTGAAAAAGTTAAACGTTGTAGTTGGATAACATCGGGAATCAGTAGAACCGAAAATCATCGTCGTCGTCTTGGGTTTGTTAAGTTATTACAAGATCATAATTTTGAGTTTGATCTATATGGGAGAAACTTACCTGAATACTTGCAAAGTAAAGGAAGTTTAGAAAATAAATGGCATGGAATGTCCCCCTATTATTATAATTTATCTATTGAAAATTATGCTGATAATGAATTATATGTGAGTGAAAAATTATGGGATGCCTTATTATGTTGGTGTTTACCCATTTATTATGGAGGCACTGCAGCCGATCAATTATTACCCCCAGGTAGTTTTTTAAGATTACCCAGTCTTGATGAAAAAGGACTGGATTATATTAAAGAAATTACCTCTAGTTTAGATGCTTGGCATGAAGCTAAATCAGCGATCGCAGAGGCCAGACAAATTATTCTGCATAAACTTAATTTAATGAGTTGGTTATCAGATTTTGTTGTTAAATTTTGAAGCTGTTTACTATTATTTAATATGGATGGAATTTGTACTTTAGCAAATGATTATGTCTACGATCAGGTTATTGCTTTACTGAACAGTATTGAAGCAATTTATGGCCAAACAATGCCAATTTGTATCTACCCTTATGATGACAAAACAGAAAAATTAGAGGCTGAAATTGCTCATCGCCCCCAGGTACAATTGTACAATGATACTGTTTCTATGAAACGATGGGATGACTTTGCTAAAGCTGTTTGGGATAGCCATCCCACTGCCTTTCAAAGATGGCAAAAAGTAGGAAGCAAGGGATATCATCGTTTTGGAACCCATCGCCGTTATTGTGCTTTTGATGCGCCTTTTGACCG
>JASJEA010000299.1 GCA_030064935.1 Crocosphaera sp.
ATGAGTTTTCGTGATTAGGGTTTCTGTAGAAAGTTCTGATTAATGCCTTCAATAATCAAATTATTTTCCAGGCGAACATCACACCAGAAAGTATGAGAGGCTTTGTGATAAACGATGTTGATCAATTCTCCAATCATTCCTTGATACTCAGGTTTAAGAATGGTGAGATGTTCTCCACACTGGAAAGGAGTATCAAGATTTTTCAAATAATGGTGAAATTCAATCAACTGATCATCACTGAGAAGCTGACGGGAACGTTTACCGTAGGTTTTGATGATGTACTGTTGGGCAAATTCGGTTGACCATCCTAAACGATCTATATGTTCATCAATCTTCTGGATCAGGTCATTCCAGTTGATAATTTTGTGTTCGGGGTCAGTTGGGGTCACTTTCAGGGTCACGTCGGAACCTGCATCCTGACTGGTTTTGCCGTGGGTGCGCCCCTGACGACCCTGAAATTTCTCTTTATTATGGGGAGGGTTTTGATCACTACTAACACCATCATTATTTTCAACGGTTGATTGTACTTCTGGGTTCGCTTGAATCTCAGTGTTATTTAGTTCGTTTGTTTTTGTTTGGTGGTACTGCTCATTACCCTCTCCAAAGTTTGTTACTTTTTTAGAAAAGTCAGGGTCAGAATCTTGAAAACCAGCATCAGAAGGACATTCTGGAGTGACCCTGACTTGACCCTGACTATTTGGAGGGTCAGAGTCACTATGGGGACTATGCCCATTATTACTAGGTTCTAGCCGTTGACCCTGAGAATGACCCTGACTTGAATCAGTTGGGGTCGTCAGGGTCACAATACGTTTCCAAACCTTTTGACGTATGCCTTCATAATTCTCTTTATTCTGGGAATATTCCCAGCCAAGCTTTCTTAAAATGCGACTGACTCTTAATTGCTCTCGTCGTTGAATTTGGCCGATGGGAATATCCAAACTTTGGGTTAATATCTTCTTGATGGTCACGCGGTCAATGCCGTTAGTAAAGGCTTCAATGGTGGATTCCCATTCGTCTCGTTCTAGGAAATCTTTATTAAGTGCTTCACTTTGATCCTCTTCCAAAATATTCATGTGCCATCGATGGCCGTTTCGGTACGCTTGAACGGCAGCCGACCATATTGCATCCCGTTCCTTTTCGATTTTGGCTGTATCGATTTTCTGGCCAGGGGGAAGGTTAACCGGTATGATCCAATAACGACGGTTGCCGGTTTCGTCTCGTAAAAAGTCATCAGTGTTGACGCTGGCCACCATCACACTCGTTCGGGGTACATCTTCGTCACAACGGGCGTAGGGAGTACGATAAACATCAACGGCGGTTGAGAGGAAGGATTTAATTTGACCAGCTTCTTTTTTAGAAGTTACTGCGTCTAATTCTTGCCATTCCACACACCAATAACGACGCATAGCCATTTTGCCTTCTCGTTCTAACCCCAAGTAGGAGTCAGTGAAAAATTCATCCCCATATAATTTTTTAAACCAAGTAGATTTAAGAATCCCTGTTTTTCCATGTAAAACTAAAGCTTCATCTTGTTTACATCCAGGTTGAAAAACACGGGCGACACTGGCAATTAATTTGAGTTTAACCATCAAATCATAAATGGGATCTGTGGTGCCAAAATAACGAGTAGAAAGGTTATCGAGACTAATGGGGTCAACGGTTTCAGACACTTCATTAAGATAATCTCTGACGGGATGATAACTATTTTCTTTGGCGATTCTGATAGCAATGTTAGCGGCCTTTTCTTTACTAATATCAATGGCATGATATTCAGCTAAGTCTAAATAGTATTGGTCTAAATCGATAGTTTCCCCGTCTTTTTCCACTCGTAGTTTCATTTCGTTAAAGCGTAAAGAATCCATTTCAATTTCTTTGATTTCGGCAATTTGTTTTTGATTAAATGACTCCCTTTTTGGCTTTTTAGACTGTTGTTGGTCATAGTCACTGGCAATAGGAGAAACCTGTTTAGCCCGTTTAACTTGGGTGTAAAAACGGTCAGAACTATTGAGTTTAAGCCAGTCATCAACGCCTTTAGCACCGTTCCAAGTCACCTTAAATACTTTGGTATTTGAGTTATATTCCTTGATTAACCCTGCGGTTTTTCTGATAATGTTATGAACGGTTTTTCTGGTTTTAGAATTAGCGTCACAGTCAAAGCCAAAATAAATATGACGATTACCATTACAGAAATATTCGATGTCAGGGTGTAAGCTACGTTCTCCTGTTTCTTTATCAGTCTTGTAACAATGGGTGACACCACTAACCCCAACAGCGAAATATCCCATTGAGAGGAGACAGCCCACTTTTTTGGCCCCTTCTGTAATGAAGAGGGGAATTTGTGGATGGTCATAAGCCCATTTGTAAATATTTGTGTAGACCCCAATGGGAACGAGATAACGTTCTGAGATTTTTTGCCAAATTTTGGGGGGAACGTGAAAGGCGAATAATTGGGGGGTAGAACCGAGGGGAGCCTCGTACTTGATGGTTTTACCATTTTCGGGATTTTCGCGCGGATTATCGGGCTTAAAGCAGCCGTAGGAGGTATTTTCTCCTGTCCTTACGTCTACTGAACCGAACCACCAGCCTCCATCACGGCAATGATCATGACGGGCTAATTCGGCGTTAGTAAGTCGTCCATCGTTACGACGTTCGGCTTCATGGAAGGCCAGGAGGTAATCATAGACGTTATCCCCATCAATGCTAAAAATTTCGTTAGCTTCGATCAGATCCTTATCAACGCTGCTGTTAAGCCATTCTTGGTAATGACGGCGGTTGAGTCGATATCCATCTGTAGTGGGGATGGAGGGGGTTGTGTTATGGTGAGGACTGTGGATATATGCTAATTCCACAGCAGATTTGGTCTTGCTGTTATTTTGCATTATTGAAACTTTTAACATTATTGAAACTAGATGTCCTCCTCAGAGATGAGGGGGACGTTTCCTATCTTAATATGTTTGCTCTCTATACTTGCAAAGAAAGTTTAGATATAAAAAAATGTAACCAAACCATTTCAGTTCTGGATATTGGATTTTGTTTGAGTCTGAAGTGAGTGAGCTTGGTTTTGCTTGAATAAGGAGCTAGAGAGTCTAAAACCCTTGTCTGATGAGGGGTATAGGAGTTAAGAGTAAGGGAATTGTCATTTCCTTAATCAACAAAATGGAGCGATCGTGGACTTGACCCCAGGATGTTGATTTTTCGTTACCTTCAAATGGAGTATTTTGACTGAGTTAAGGAAATATTATCTTTTCCCTTCGCTACAACCCGCATTCTTTCGTTCATTCATAAGCTATATTTATTATAGTTTAAATATACTAATCAAAGAGCCAATAATATTTACGTGATCAAACTGAAGGTCGCTCTTGAGAATTTTTTTATTTAGTCTCTAAAAGTGAAAAAACTGATGATAATAGAGAATGATTGAATTTATAGCGTTAAAATCAAGACTTAAAGTTTAAATAACTCTGATTTACATCAAGTATCTTAAAAAGAATAGGTTAGGTGATCAAAACCCGATTTTAAAGGGCTGAAACCCTATTGAATTCGTTGCCATTTAGGTCAAAATCAGGTTTTCAATGTCAGGTGCAAGATGTGAGTTAGAAGTAATTATGGGTATTCTATCAAAAATACTTTATCCGTTTTGAAGTTTATCTCCGAGAAACCAGCTAACAAAAGGAGGAAATGTAATGCAAATTTCTGAGATGATTGCCAATCCAAATAAATTCGATGAATCAATCCTATGCAGGAAGATAATGGAAGAAGAATTTGGAGTAATAATTTTTAATTTACCCTTAGTCCGAGAGCGCATTACGGTGAAGGCCAAACATAATGAGTTCACCATGCCGACAACTGTTGATGGAAATGGACACCAAGTGATTAAGGCCTGTGCAGACCCGGAGATATTTGCTATAAACTATCCGCAATCATTTACTGCAACAATGAATGGAAAGGAATTGATGGGTATGTGTTTGAAAATAACAGGGGTCGAGGGGTTACTTATCTGTAGTGCCACAGCGTTCGTGTCATATCCCATTTATAACGACAAGATAAGGGAACTGCTTTTTGAAGAAAACATAGAAAAAATAGCAACTTTTTTAAGCAATTGTACGAAATAAAAGTAATCGAGTTTGTCATATATCGGGAAAAGTGGCTTTCGTGATACACATACCTTCCAAGGTATTGAGACCTCATTATCCGTTACTCATTCCAACTCTTGACGCTTAGGATATCTTCTATGTGTTCTAGTTCTTCATCATTGGGAATTAAGGTTTGATCTACTAAAGATAAAATTATTTGTCTTACTTTGCTTTGAGGAATATTAAATTGTTTACTAAGTTGGTCAACTTTGCTATTTAACTTGTCTTCTAAGTCAGTTTCAAGAAGTTCTTTGAGATTTTTAGCTCTATTCTTATCTTTTATCAATAACTTCAGTTTTCTAATTACTATTCCAATAATCTTAGTTATCATTGGAATTATTAAAAATATGGTAATAAATAATATAGTAGTAAATCTAGCGGTGGACACTCCAACATTAGATAGTAACTCAAAAAAATTATTTTTATCTGATATAGAACAATGAGATATACTTATTTTCATTAGTGACCAACCAAAAACAAATATGACAATTAAAAATAATAAAGAAATTATATGATGTAATCCTTTAATTAAACTTAAAGATGTTTTTAATTCATCATTTTTTGCTCTAAAAAATCCTAAAGAGAAAATATTAATTAAATGACCATAGTGTTCCTGATCAGCATCTTTTTTGATTGTTTTTATAGATTTACCATCAGAATTTTTCTTTTTATTAATAAATAATAATTCATCTAAATAATGTCTAATATAAGCTGCACGTATTTTATTTCGATGGTAACGTTCTGTATAACCAAAAAATGAGATAAGTCCAAGAAAACTAATAAGAATTAGCAAAAGTATTAAATATTTATCTTCACATCCAAAAATTTCATTCCTTGCATTTTTATTATAATCTACAATAACAGTTAAAATAGCTGCTAAAAGTACCAATATAAAATTATTTATTCCTTCTCTAGTTGACTCACTATGGCGTGCGTGTTCTCGATAATCTTCATATAAAGATAATAAAATTTCTTGTTTTTCTTTTTGCATCTTTAAAAATACCAAACTCTATTTTTGAATAATATAATCTTTTCTTAATTTAATCTTAACTTTAAAAAATCAGCTAACATAATTAATAATTATTATAATTTCTTATTATTAATTTAAAAATTATATTTTTTCTCAAAAATTCAACAATTATTGAAATCGCTGATCGCTCATGTTATTTATATGGGGGAATACTTCCCCCATACCCCCTGGGTGCTGTTCTTAATAAATATTTGCTGATTCCGCTCCATTCGCAAATATTCATCTAACAGCAGTTTAAAAAGATCAAATGAATACGTAAGAGTGTAACTATTTTTGGGCAGTAGTCATTCGTGACAACTTAAGAAAATTAAGCAGATGTCAAGAGAACTCAAAGAGTGATTGGGGGCGTATGGGAAAGGAAAGACTAACTTTGTCCTAAAATAAGAAGGGATAAACCATAATTAGCTTTCAATGAGTC
>JASJEA010000300.1 GCA_030064935.1 Crocosphaera sp.
TATAATTGAATCCTGGCCAAAACCGAACCCGTAACAATGTGGCCCTTTTTCTTCCCAGATTCCCACGGCTTAACCGCTTTCCCTAAACAAGCATGAAACCGACTTAAGCCAATCCGTTTCGTAATCGGTTTACCACTCTTTCCAAACTTGCGAGGCTTAATTTTCCTGATATACAATAAAGAGGAATAAAGTCAAGTTGAGAGAGCATTTATGGG
This sequence comes from Crocosphaera sp., assembly GCA_030064935.1. GTDB lineage: Bacteria > Cyanobacteriota > Cyanobacteriia > Cyanobacteriales > Microcystaceae > Crocosphaera. Next base: position 216 of record JASJEA010000300.1, read on the forward strand.
CTTCCTGGCTGTTATTGATTATGATATGGGGAATTTGCACTCCGCTTGTAAAGGCTTGGAAAAGGCGGGAATTACTCCAAAAATTACGGATTCTCCCGAAGAAATTGCTCAAGCGCAAGGGATCGTTTTACCTGGAGTCGGAGCTTTTGATCCAGCCGTTCAAAATCTTCGGTCGCGTCATCTTGTTGAACCCATTAAGGAGGGGCTTGCTCAAGGAAAACCTTTTTTGGGTATTTGTTTGGGGTTACAAATCCTCTTTGATGGCTCTGAGGAGGGAACTGAACCGGGTTTAGGTATTATTCCAGGAATGGTTCGCCGTTTTCAGTCTGAACCCAATCTTACCATTCCTCATATGGGTTGGAATCAGTTACAGTTCACTCAACCGAATTTAGGTTTATGGCAAGGGTTATCTCAGGAACCCTATCTATATTTTGTTCATTCTTATTATGTTGATCCCATTGACTATGAGGTTAAAGCCGCTACAGTGACTCATGGGAAACAAACGGTAACTGCAGCAATCGCCCACAATAATATTATGGCAGTGCAATTCCATCCTGAAAAATCATCGGATAATGGGCTAAAAATTCTCTCAAATTTTGCAGCTATGGTTCAACAGTCTACAAGCTAAACTTGAGGTAGAGGCAAATAAAGAATTAAGAAGTAATTTTTAATTTGCCTCCTGGAACATTAGCTCACGGCTGAGTATTCTATGTTGTCTTGATCATCTGTCACTTTAACCCGACGAATATTAGCACCCAGTTTACGTAATTTAGCTTCTAAGTTATCGTAGCCTCGATCTAAATGGTGTAAGCCTTGGACAATGGTTGTTCCTTGGGCAGCTAGCCCGGCTAAGACTAAGGCGGCAGAAGCACGTAAGTCAGTGGCCATCACTGGCGCACCGGATAAGAAAGGAATCCCTTGAACCAGAGCAATATTGCCTTTAACGCGAATATCCGCACCCATGCGCTGTAACTCGGCTACATGGCGCAAACGATTTTCAAAGACGGTTTCAGTTACCATACTGCTGCCTTCGCTGACGGTTAATAATGCCATGAACTGTGCTTGCATATCCGTGGGAAATCCAGGAAAGGGAAGGGTTTTAAGGTCTGTTGCTCGCAGGGGTGCTGGAATTAATCTTAAACGATTAGAGTCTTCAATGATAACCTGGGGACCCACTTCTCTTAATTTAGCAATGACAGAGGCTAGATGTTCTGGAACTACAGGGGCCAGACTGATTTCTGATTGGGTTATGGCCCCTGCGATTAATAGGGTTCCCGCTTCTATGCGATCAGGAATCACGGAATAATCGGTACTATGAAGCCTTTCTACTCCAGATACGACTATCTTATTACTTCCTGCTCCTTTGATCCTTGCTCCCATAGAGCGACAGAAGTTTGCTAAATCAATAATTTCTGGTTCTTGAGCCGCATTCTCAATGATGGTTTCTCCTTCAGCTAAAGTAGCAGCCATCATGATAGTTTCGGTGGCTCCAACACTTGGGTAATCTAAGTAAATCTTAGCCCCTTGTAGTCTTTTACGACTGCCCTTTACACAAGCATGAACAACCCCGTGTTCAATGCGGACATCCGCTCCCATTGCTTGTAATCCCCTAACATGAAGGTCCACCGGTCTAGCCCCAATTGCACAGCCCCCCGGTAAGGGAACACGGGTCATACCTAAACGAGCTAGTAACGGACCAATGACGAAAAAACTAGCACGGAGTTGGGAGACTAGCTCGTAAGGGGCTTGATCTTGTCCAATATCTTTAGCATTAATGTCTAAAATATCACCGTTTCTTTGCAGTTTAACCCCCACAGCAGCTAAAATTTGAGTCATGCGCTCTATGTCAACTAGGAGAGGTAGGTTCCTCAAGCGACAATCCTCAGAACAAAGAATGCCCCCAGCCATTAATACTAAGGCGGAGTTTTTTGCCCCACTAATATAAGTTTCTCCTCGAAGAGGAGTTTTTCCTTGAATTTCTAAAATCGATGTTTGTTCTTCTGAATAATTTGTCATAGAATTTGGATGTATAGGTGGGTTTGATGTTTATATAGTCCTAAACTATAAAAAAGTTATAGTTTTTAGGTTAAATTCGCTTTCAATGTAACTTGGATGATTAAAAAAGTCTAGGAAAGGTTCCTCTTTAATAATAGTTATGTTAGGAATTCTGGATTTTTTTGACCCAATCAAGTTGATATTTACTAATTGATTATTTGTTGGATATATGTAACAATGGTTATTTGCGTGTTAAGAATGCGGAACTGGCGGAATTGGTAGACGCGCTAGATTCAGATTCTAGTGTCCTCTAGGACTTTCGGGTTCAAGTCCCGAGTTCCGCACTAACAAATAGTCTTGGCTTCTTGGTTTTTGATGATTACAAGTATTCGCAATCCTTTAGTTAAGCAGATTCGTAGGCTGCATCGTGCTAAGGGGCGGCGTGAACAGAATTTGTTACTTTTGGAGGGCACTCACTTAGTCGAGACGGCTTATGAGCAAAATTGTTCCCTGATGACATTATGTTACACAGAACAATGGCGAGCTCGTTATCCTCAATTATGGGAGAATATCTCTCAACAAGTGCAACGGTGCGAGTTAGTTTCATTAGAGGTTTTATCGAGCATGACAACCACAGTCAACCCTGATGGTGTGGTTGCAACTGCTATCTTTCAACCTTGCACTGAAGGTGATATTAGAAAGTTTAGATTAGGATTAGTGTTAGAAAGATTACAAGATCCGGGCAATTTAGGGACTATTATTCGCACGGGTGCTGCTACTGAAATTGATGGAATTTGGCTTAGTTATGATAGTGTCGATATTGATAATCCTAAAGTTTTAAGAGCTTCTGCTGGGGCTTGGTTTCAAGTTCCTTTATTGATCGAATCCGATCTCAAGAATCTAGTTAGAAGATATAAAGATTATGGGATCAATATCGTGGCAACTGTTCCTAATGCAACTCAAACTTATTGGGAATTAGAATTTGTCAAACCAACATTAATTTTATTAGGCAATGAAGGCGCAGGTATATCGAAAGAATTAGTTGATTTAGCAGATGAAGTTGTAACTATTCCCTTGGCAATTAATACTGAATCATTGAATGTAGCGATCGCCACTGCTTTAATCTTGTACGAAGCGAAACGACAAAAGTTCTTTAACTCGTCATTTAGATAGTTATAAAGACCTAAATGATAGATGAATCCATCCTAGTTAAATTACTAAAATTACGTTCAAAAATAAACTCTCCATAATCAGCTAGATCATCGAGCCCTAAACAATTTAAAGAAACTTCAAATAATAACCATACAAAAATTCGAGTTATTAGTTTTTTATAGGTAATGTTAAACATTTTTTTCTTATCTATAATTGATAAATTTTTTTATTTATGTTTCTATGATCATCATTTTTTCTGGGAGTTTCCTCAGTAGGAATAGGGAACATTTTTTTGACCTCATCTAACTCATCAGTATAATTACTGATAATATAGTTTAGCTGGAAGTGCAAAACCTTATCCCTCTCACCAGTTAGCTTTAATCTACTATGATGACATAGAGAAGACAACCTAACTTTAGGGAGTTAAGAAGAAGATTATAACTTCGGAAGGAAGTTTGTAGACAACTCACTCAAATCAGTAGTCTCAAACCCTCATTGTCTAGTTGACAAAATCATAACTCCTCACTCCTAAGGATGAGTCCGAGAAACGTTATAATATATTATCTACTATCAATTATTCTTCTGGTTTATTTGTAGTAATCTCTTGCTTGAAAAATGATTCTAAAGGATTTAAGCGAAATCCTGGGGCTTTATAATCTTTAGGTAAATAATTCTCAGGAATTGTATTTTGATGTCCATCCCTTACCGCAGCATAATGGGGAGACATGATTTCAATTCCCACTTCAGCACATTTATCTTGAATCTTTTGATGTAGTTCAGTATAAATATCACCAATGGCAACGGATCTTGTCTTATTAGTATAAACCCGAAGCTCATAGCTAATATAGAAATCGTCTAAACTGGTTTGCCAAACATAAGGTTCAGGATCGTCTAGAATATCAGTAGTTTCTAAGGCAGAATTAATTAAAGTTTCATGAACTAAACGCCAGGGAACATCATAACCCAAGGTAATACCTGTCTCAATTACTAACGGCTCTTTTAGATCCCTTATTGTGGCACTATAATTAATAATTGTACTGGCAACCAAAATAGAATTAGGAATAGTGATAATTTCATTGTTACTATTACAGATTCGTGTTGAAAGTATGGTTTTTTCGATAACAACTCCTCGATAATCACTAATTTTTATGCGATCGCCGATTTGAAAAGCACGGGTATAAATTACCACAAATCCTCCAATTAAATTAGCAATGGTACTGGCACCCCCAAAGGTAACTAAGGCACCTACTAAAATAGAAATGCCTTGAAAAGCAGGGGAATTAAATCCTGGTACATAAGGGAAAATCATCGCTGCTGCAAAAGCAATGATTAAGATGACAGTTAATTTATAAGTCGGTTGGGCCCAATCAGGATAAAACCCAGGAATAGTCAGTCTTTCTTCTTCTAAGGCTTTAAAAAATGGATTACATAAACGAATCAAATAATAAGTTATAATCACGGTAATCGTTATAATAAATAAGTTAGGTAAATAATCAATAAATCCTGACCAAATTTGTCCTACCGCTCCAAAAAATAAGCCAAATATCCCTTGAGCTAATTTTTTTGTTTGGGGCAAAAAACTTAATAATAAAGTAAAATACAAATAGAGAACAGTTAAAGTAATTACCCAGCGAACTATGTTTAATATGAATAAGGCAATTCGTTTCTCTTCTTTGACTGTAAGGATATTCCAGTTTTGAATATTTATATTTCTAAAAAGAAAACTTTGATGTCTCTTAATTCGGTGAGCTTGCAAAGGAAAAAACCAGTTTAAAAATCGGCAAATAAATATAACAATAAGAGTTGATAATACAAACCCTAATGCTCTTGAGATAAAGGACTTTAAATTTCTTTGACTTCGATATTGTAAAATAGCATTTTGAACCTTTTCTAAATAGTCTTGAGCCAATTCATCTAAAGATTTATTTTCAACAGTAGCATCAGGTTTAATAATAGCCAATATTATTTTATTGTCAGCTTGAATTAAACGAAGTCCTTCTACCTGTAAGTCTTCTAAATCTTTTATGAACAAATCCTCTATAGAAATTGAGCGATCTTCAGCAATATTTTGGATTCTTTGGCTCGCTTCTTCTGCCCTTTGTTTATTTCCTAAACTTTCAGAATTAAGCTTATATTCAAATAAAGTTTCGCCATCTAGTTTGACTGCATAAGGAGGATTTTTTTTCAGTGATTCTGGAGAAGATTCTTCTTCTTGTTC
>JASJEA010000301.1 GCA_030064935.1 Crocosphaera sp.
AAATAGTCTTATTCTTGTTTTCATCTTTAACAATTGACTCTGGAGGTAAATTATCCATTTTATAAGTTTTCTTTTCAGTTTGTAATGGTTGCTTTAATGTTGATAGTTTCTGCTCTTTCTCTAGATTCTTATCTTCATTTTCAATCAGAGGATAAATAGTCTTATTCTTGTTTTCATCTTTAACAATTGACTCTGGAGGTAAATTATCCATTTTATAAGTTTTCTTTTCAGTTTGTAATGGTTGCTTTAATGTTGATAGTTTCTGCTCTTTCTCTAGATTTTTATTTTCATTTTCAATCAGAGGATAAATAGTCTGATTATTGTTTTCATCTTTAACACTTGACTCTGGAGGTAAATTATTAATTTTATAAGTTTTCTTTTCAGTTTGTAATGGTTGATTTGATGTTGATATTTTCTGCTCTTTCTCTAGATTTTCATTTTCAACTAGAGGATAAATAGTCTTGTGCTTGTTTTCATCTTTAACACTTGATTCTGGAGGTAAATTATCCATTTTATAAGTTGTATTTTCAGTTTGTAATGCTTGATTTGAGCTTGATATTTTCTGCTCTTTCTCTAGATTCTTATCTTCATTTTCAATCAGAGGATAAATAGTCTGATTATTGTTTTCATCTTTAACACTTGACTCTGGAGGTAAATTATCCATTTTATAAGTTGTATTTTCAGTTTGTAATGCTTGATTTAATGTTGATAGTTTCTGCTCTTTCTCTAGATTCTTATCTTCATTTTCAACTAGAGGATAAATAGTCTGATTATTGTTTTCATCTTTAACACTTGACTCTGGAGGTAAATTATCCATTTTATAAGTTTTCTTTTCAGTTTGTAATGGTTGATTTGAGCTTGATAGTTTCTGCTCTTTCTCTAGATTCTTATTTTCATTTTCAACAATATGGTCAAAATTAGTTTGATTATCTCTGTTACTTTCATTTTTTATAATCGATTCCTCAGATAAATTATCAATTTGAGACACAGTTATTGAGGGTGATAAGTTGGTTATTTTATTTTCATTTTGTAAGGGCTCAGTATGAGAAAGTAATTGTTTATTTGTTTCTACATCATTTATAAATTTTGCTTGATTTTTTAAATCATTATCAGTTTCCAGACTTGATAATTCTGGAGCATCAATATTATTAAATGCCAACAATTCAAAAGGTTCTACAATATCAATTTGATGTAATCTAGAGAGATTAATTGACCAATATCCCGACGGTAAAAACGGCATAAGTTTGGTTACTTCTGGTGTAAAACTTAACTGATTTTGAGACTCTAAAGAATCTGATTTTTTATCTAAATCGCTCTTGGTTTTTTCCTGTAGAGAAGACGGATTAAAAGTAGAAAATGCCCAAAAATCACCTCCAATTGCCATATCTGGAGCAAATAGTGGTGCAATTAAAGGTTTTGCCACAGGAATCACTCCTTGGGTGCGTTGTACCAGTTGAGTCAAAAAATTAGTCATTATATATAAGTTCGGATTTAATAGGGCCTAAAAGTATTATTAATTTGCCAGATCGAGATAATATTGTCGTCTCACTGCACTCATGTTTAATATTTCCGCTTCTTGCCAACCATAAACCTTCGCCAAACTGTGAACTTCCTGTAGCAATCGTTGTGCTTGATTACTCAATTCTCTCCAAAAAAAATCAACAATATCGAACAAAACTTGCCACACATGATCACAAGCAGGACAATTGAGATCCAGTAAAATCTCAGCTTGGGGATCAGTTTCCGTCAATTTTTGAGCAAGAAGAGCAATCACTGTTGTTGGTAATTCCTCATAACTCAGGGCTTTCCCTTCTAAATTAACTTCTAACAAACACTGTTTGGCTAATTGTAAAGTTGCTGTCTCCTCATCTGGTGCTGTCATTACTGTAGCTAAATCTAAACTATTGGGTAAGCGAAAATGTAGGTTAAGATGGTCAATACTTACTTGATACTCACTTAAGTCAGTCATGGCATCAGGATCTATGATGCGAAGAGCCTTGGTACTGAGGGAAAATTCCAGATTTTCCTGACATTGAGGACAGGTGGCAAAGCTATTTAGTTGTTCCCCAAAAGTGATCTCTCGCAATGTCAATAAATATGCATCTCGACAACCAATACTCCAAGATGCAAACTCTGTGAATTGTTTTTCTGGGAACCCATAGGCCAATAGGAGCAAAGCGCGATCGATGGGGTGTCGATCTTGCCCTAACTCCCAAATACGCACAATATCGGCAGCAGATAGAGGACGAATCATTGATTAAGCTGGTTCGACAAAACTAGGTTCGGTGGGTTCGGTTACATCATAGTCTCGTTCCCATCCTTCATTTTGAAGTTGGATGCTTTGAATCGCCACTGCATTTGCATTGGCATCTAACTCTGGCATGGCTGTAAACTCAGAAACCCAACAACGATAAACTTTGTAAGCGATCGCCACTTGTCCTGCTTCATTGAGTAATTCGATAATAATATCTTTGCGAAAGTCCTTCAGAGACACTTCAGCACCCAAACCAGAACCCCAGTTCCAAACTTTATTGGCCCATTGTTCAAAGTCCTTATCATGACTCACTCCTCGTTCTAACATAATCGGTTCGTATTTGCTGGTTCCTGGAGAATGACGAGGGGTACTCGGATCTCCCCCAATGCGGTGAGTGACTACTTCTGTGGTGCGTTTGAGTCCACCAACTTTACAAACACCGGCCACATAACGACCATCCCATTTGACACGAAATTTGAAGTTTTTATAAGGGTCAAACCTTTCGGTGTTCACACTAAATTGAGGCATGATATTTCTCCGTGATGATTGCAATCTGTTAAAGAATTCTGCTCACACTCCCTACACTCAATTGAAAACTACGATTAGGTGGCAATATCTCCTGCAATTTGTTGGAATTTGATAATGACAAATTCGGCTGGTTTGAGGGGAGCAAAACCGACAATAATATTAACGATACCGCGATCAATGTCGTTTTGTGGATTGGTCTCTTTATCGCATTTGACGAAATAAGCTTTACTGGGAGTGTCTCCTTGAAAGGCTCCTTGGCGAAACAAATTATTCATGAAAGCACCCAAATTAAGCCGTATCTGTGCCCATAAAGGTTCGTCATTGGGTTCAAATACTACCCATTGGGTTCCTCGGTAAAGACTTTCTTGTAAGAATAAGGTTAAGCGACGAATGGGAATATATTTCCATTCTGATGCAAAACGATCGTCTCCTTCTAGGGTGCGAGAACCCCAAACTACATTGCCATAAACAGGAAAGTTTCTCAGACAGTTAACTCCTAAAGGATTCAAAATCCCGTTTTCCCCATCTGTTAATTTAACTGTCAGTTCCCTGACTCCTGTTAAGGTGGCATCAATACCCGCAGGGGCTTTCCAAACTCCACGGTTAGCGTCGGTGCGAGCAAAAATGCCAGCAATAGCCGCAGAAGGGGCAAACGTATCTAGTCGATTCTCTTTGAGAGGGTTTTGTAATTTGATTCTGGGGAAGAAAATCGCTGCGTTTTCTTTGCTGCTCAAGCCTGTTAGAAATGTGGGTAAATTGTCAGTAACATTCTTTGGAGTTTCCCAAGCACTAGGAGAGTCAACCAGCAACATAGCCCATCGTCTTTCACAGTAAGTTAGTGCTTCAATCCAGACACTGGGCTGAATGTCAATGTCTGAACTCACGGGAGGAATACACAGTAGATTAAATAAATCGGCTTTTTCTAGGGCATAAATTCCCGTTTTGTCATTTTCACTTCCTCGATAGATATCAGGACTATTTGTACTCGTAACTGCATCACCGTCTGTACCGGAATCTGCTGTTGCGGCAATTGGGTCCGTGGTTTCATTGGGGCGATCGCTTTCTCCAGATTGAAAGCGTACTAAGGAAGATTCAGTTTCGAGAATTTCTTTGATATAGCGAATGGCAGTGCTATCCATTGAGAGATTTCTTATCGTCTCTCTGGAAAGTTCCTGCTTGCCTTGTTTAAGAACAATAGTTAAATTAAAGGTTTTCTCGGTTTCTGGGGTTTCTTGGGGATCTGCGGTATCATGATCAACACTCACTTCCAAGCCATTGCCCCAAGTTCCTGCACTTGAAGCGATCAAGACTATGTTCTCTGTTCCTGAAGTGGGGAGGTTGATGGTTGCAGGTGTTGCATTGGGGGGTTCGAGTCGGACGATAATTGCATCTGTTCCACCGTTGAGAAAATATTGTTGTACGGCAAAACTCATCGTACTTTTCAAGGATAAACCACCGAACAGACGCTCAAAATCCCCAAAATTCTGAATTCTGACGGGATCATTACTCGGTCCTCTCCCCGCAAAGCCCAGAAAAGCGGTAATTGAGGTGGCAACTCCAGTAATAGTACGAACACCACTGGGAATTTCTTCGATGTAAACGCCTGGATAACTAACAGTAATAGGCATAGTAATTTTTTCTCCGCAATTAATGTCAAAAAATTATAGTTGCAATAATTTATATTGCTGTTTCAGAGAAAGCAAAGGGCAAAACTCAGTCTATTGAAGCCTCTTCAGTTAGTATGGAGCAAGACCTGAAGGATAACTAAATGACTTAACTTCAATAAATATCTAAGATTGTATCTTTACTGTTGATCGTATCAGAATCATGAACCATTAGCTTAATTATTGGTCCGCAGGGTTTGCAGTGGTTGCAGGGGTTGCATCCCGTCCAACTAAAATCTCAATCTTAGCTGTTATGGCTTTGGTTTTGGTTTCAGCTTCAGTTTCAGTTTCGGTTTCAGTTTCGGTTTCAGTTTCAGGTTGGGGACTTTCAAGTTTGTTTTCAAAAGTGATTTTTTTAACGTCACCCAATAAGGACGAAATTGCTGCTGCTCCTAGATAAATCTGGGGTTTGTCTAAGTTGATATCAGGCGTATTGTCAATTTTGTATGTTAGTTGTTTATCCCTAGGTGCATCAGGTGGTGTATACTCACTAGATTTAATCAACAAAAAATTAACACTCTTAGTACCGGGTTGAACATCAACTATTTTCACTGGTTGATCAGAACCAGACTCTAGGGAAATATCGATTTTGTCGTAGGCTTCAACTTCAAATTCCAGGGAAGAAACAGACGCAGACGGTCCTGCTACTACTTGTACATTTAAGTCTACTTTGATAATTGCCATAAAGTTTTTCCTCTTTAATTGAAATATAAACAATGGAAACTTTTAATGATCAGTCGTGTAGCTTTGACTAAATTTATTCACTTGGTTCAGGTGGATTTTCTAGTTGTTCTAATCTTCTGCTTAATTCTTGGATAGTCCTATCCATGGCTTGGATGGTAGTATTCATATCCCTAACTTGATTTCTTAGACTTGTTAAGGTTTCATAGCTATTTTTGGGGTGGTTGGTAGCTTTTAATTGTCCATCTATATGAACATCACCCTTAATATATAGTTTTGCTTTCAGTTTGGCACTATCTTCTGGAAATTCTTCTCGAACTTCATCACTTATCCAGACATTACTACTGAAGGTACTTTGATTGCTTACGGCTAAGGTGTCTGTAATGTTGACAGTGCTGAAGGTACTCTGATTGGTTACGGCTAAGGTGTCTGTAATGTTGACAGTGCTGAAG
>JASJEA010000002.1 GCA_030064935.1 Crocosphaera sp.
CTGGGGCTCCCCCAGGAAGTGACGACTAACCCTGAATCGGCAGGGTGTCTGGAAACAGATGGATGTATGACCTAGCAAGGTAAGTACCAGTCAGCCTAGTAAACCTCGTAAGAGAGTAGGTTTCAGTGAGTAATAACTGAATCAGAATCCACTCGCCATAAGGGCAGTGGAGTATGTCAAGGAGGACTTCTATGAGTAGTCAATTAAGCGAAAGAGCTAAACAATTAATTCCCAAAGCGAGAATTGTCAGTTTTCAGCGTTGGAAAAGCTTACATTCCGATGAAATCTTGCAAATTTTTCAGCAAGCAGACGATCAAGGTCGCTATTTGACAGATGAGGACCTAGCACAGATCAAAGCCCTCTCTCCACAGCAGTCATCAGCCGTTGAGCGAGCTAGATTGTTGCGAGATCAGGCGGATGCAATTGTCAATTACGCCAGAGAACAAGTGTTGGCAACCTATCCTAAAATTACAGAAGTAGGAGGTGGTCTTTACCCTCCTCAACGAGCCGAGGCTTGTTGGAGGGATTTCTGGCATTTTCTACGCTGTATCACCTACGGAATTGCGGGAAACAGTTCTCAATTTACTAGTCTCGAAGGACTCAAAAATCTTGCATTGCTCTATCAAGAATTGCAAGTTCCCCTAGATGCCATGATCTGTGGCTTAGAAAACTTGAAAATTTATAGCTTAGAGCAGTTTGGGGCGGAACAAGAGGAGAAATTAGCTACGTATTTTGACCATTTAATTAGTCATTTGAAGGATTTTCATAGGGAATCAGCTTAATTAGCTAAAGGTCGCTATTAACATAAAACGAGTGGGGAATCGACAGGTTCCCCACTGTCTTTAAATGCAAAAAGAGGACAAGCCCTCACTGTAGGAATCATTTCGGTATCCGAAGTCGTCACCAATCGTCAAAAATCTTCCCCTAAGAACAGCCAAGACTCTTAGCTGTGTTTGAGCGGGTAAATGGGTTCCAAGTTCCTAATTCTTGGGCCGGACGACTGCATAAACAAACCCGATCTAACTCACTCAATCCTTGAACCCCTGTAAAATCTGCTCCTGCAATGCTCTGTAACTGCTCCCAACTAACCTCAGTCAAGTCGGCTCCTCGGAAGTCGACCCCCTGTAATTCTGTACTGATTAGTCGGGCTTGACGCAGGTAAGCTCCTGTAAGAAAGGCTCCTTGAAGATTAGCACCACTTAGGGCGGCTCCTTGCAAATTTGCCCCGGTTAAATCAGCCCCACTCAAGTAAGCTCCTCTCAAGTTAGCAAAACGGAGATCCGCACCTTTGAGATTGGCTGTATTAAGGAAAACTCCTCCCAAGTTTGCGTAAGGACCTACTGCGCCGCAATTACGATAGTCATAGCCTTCAGGCCAAACAGTGAGGGAATCGTAGCTTGCCAGTTGCAGTTTAGCGGATTCGAGCTTTGCTCCACTCAAATCACAACCTTGTAACTGAACGCGATGTAAATAACTCTCTTGTAGATCAGTATCGGTTAGGTTAGCCCCCCGTAAGTCAGCCCCTCGTAAGTCAACCCCCTGTAAGTTAGCCCCTTGTAAGTTGGTTCCTTGAGCGTTGATACCAATTAGGACAGCACCACTTAAATTAGTTTCGGATAAATCCATTTGACTTAGATCGAGCCCTTGTAAATTCTGATGGGCAAGACTTTGGCCCTTGGTCAGAGCGTCTTGTATTTCGTCATGAGAAAGAGGAACAGAGGTAATGTGAACAGCAAGGGATTTCATGGGAAAATGAGTTAGTAGAGTGATACTTCTATCATTAAGGATAAAACATAAATGTTACTGACATCTCCGATGACCATGATGGATTTTTTTCGTAAAAGTGAGGGAATCTGGTTTTCCCAGCGCACAGTCCATCGTTTTGATTCTCTAGCTGATGAATCAGGGATCTCTAATGTGATTATTAAAGTGTTGGAAAAAGATGACAAAAGGGTTTTGGAGGTTTGTCAAGAACAAGATGTTGATCCAGCTTTGGTCAGTGGCGGTGCCAGTTTTGCCTGGCAGGACAATTTAGAGGAGAAAGAACCTAACCCTAACTATGCTGCGATTTTAGTAGATATTCCCTATGATCCTAATCCACGCTCAGGGAAATTTTTACGAAACCGAGGTTATGTAGAAGGGATTCCTGTTGTCAGTGCCTACCATTTTGCTGATGATGGAGTCTTGACCATCGAAACGGAATATGAAAGGAACCAAGGTCAAGAGCGCGCTTGGTTTCTTACGGATGATTTTCGTGTCAGGGTGACTACCGTTAAGATGATGAACGGTGTTAATTTGATGGGTTACTGTTCTGAGCGTCGTTGTGTTTCTGCTTCTCAACTATCGGAATTAATGGAACAGCATCGCTCTTATCTTTAAATAATATTTTTTGATGGGGATGAAAAGCGGTCGAGGGATGGCGAGGTTTCCTCGCCATCCCTCGACCAAGAGAAGAAGAATTTTCCTTGTTTCAAGCCTCCAATTTAAGAAGTCGGTAATTTGCGCATTTGCGCATTCTGATTGACCACAATTGGGACAAGTCTGGGATGGTCTAATTTTTTCTACTAGATGATTCGACCTTGACTTGAATAGCACTGAGAATAGGAGTTTTGAACTTCAGAAGAATAATTAAACTTAAAATATGGATTAGCCAATGAGAAATAACTAGCCCCCAGATGACACAAGCCAAAGCACTGGCAACGGCTAAAACCCCAAAAATATCATTCCCTGTTCGTTGATACCAGAAAACACTACCGATGGAAGTGATTAAGAATAAGAGCGGAAAAATAGGGAGTATCATAGCAATCACCTTCTAGTTTTTGGGAGTCATCAAAAACACAATAATTCATTCCTGTTTGTCTGATCCCCAAGTTGTTTGCGTTCTGATATCAAGGATAACATTACCTTTTAAAAAACCCTCAGAATATAAATAACTGAAGGGGTATCTTGTAAAAAATCTTTGCATAACTTTAAATTTTAAGGTAATTAACCCTCAAATTAGACTTTTTATGTGAATAAATGTTGAGTATTTTCAAGACTTTTAGGGGTTTATTCCTAGAAGTCAAATTCAGTTTTACTAAAGAATTCAAACAACCAATTTTTGAGGTGAAGGGTGGCTAAACAATCATCCTCGTTATAACGTAAAATAGAAGCCAACAAACTACGATCGCCTGTGGTTAACCATTGGTCATACCAGCAAACGCATTGATCCCCGTTAATACCAGGATCACGCCAATGAAATCCTAACCAGTTAGCTAAGGACTTGAGGGAGTAATTTTCTACAGGGAAGATCACGGAGGTAATCACATAATGATGAAGATCAATAAAACGGGAGAGTAAATGCTCAATTTCCTCCTCAGGAGTTTGATATAAGTTTCCTAAGCGTTTTATGGTGTCGACTTCGTATTCAGAAAAGTGAAAAATCGGGGCATTTTGATAGCGATTCACTAAATCAAGAAATTGATACCAAATCTTTTCTTCTTCGTGAGGGGTTTCTGCCAGAAAACCAAAGAAGGTTCTGGTTTGAGTGAGATAATCAACCACCACAACCCCTAATAAGTAATCTAAGTTCCGCTCCGGCTCGGCTTCAATATCAAAATATAGTTCCACCGTAGCAGGGGCAATCTTCTTCTCCATATCAGGATGATGAGATGAACGAGGCAGAGCAAAATTATGAATCAGAGCATATGCTTGTTGTTGTAGTTTTCTTCCCAAGCTTTTGCCGATGCCTTCCTCTAAGGTGTGAACATCCGCCTCGGCTAAGGAAGGGGTGTTATGAATACCTAATTCTTGTAATGTCTGATAACGACTGGGGGTAACCCCTGGCACTAAGGAGAGATGTTTTTGAGCGTGAGCGATCGCATAACAATGACTGTACCACTGACAAAGATTGCAGCGTTGTCGTGTAATAAAAACCTCTGGTTGTTCATCTTTATCAAGGATGGTGACACATTCTTCTAAAATAAGCTGTAATTTTGGTAACCACTGCATTACATCCACAGAGGAATGTTTTAGAGGGCGAATCACCAGTTGCGGGTTGGAGGGGCTAGTTTCTTGGATAATGGCTAATAAGTAAGCATAAAATGTCCCCATTAGTTTATATTCTGGTTTAGCACGACGGCCCAGGTGTATACTCACAGGGTAATAATACCAATTGCCAAATTTAGACTCACCAGGTTGTTTAATCAATAAATGGGGCCTCCCCAGATATTCATAAGATAGGTTTGAACACCACAAAGTTCCTTGATAGATACATTCCACACCTTGCCCCATTAATGCTTCGGTTGCTTGGGCTTTTTCTCGCCAACTATTGCCAGAAGGGGAAGGACATTGATAATGGGGATAAAACGCTTCCAAAACTGAGTCAATATGACGTTGGTTTTCTTGTCGTAGTTTCAGCAGAAAATCCCGTTTAAAATCTTTTTGTTTGGGATCACCATGAATATTAAGAAAGGCACGGCGTGAACATCTTTTATAATCTAGTAATAAAGAATCAGTGATCAGCATTTTGGTGCAGTCCGATTTAGTTGAGGAAGCGAATAGAGACAAGTAAACTCTCCCAATTTCTATAAATTGAGCTATTCTTTTTGTGTTTCTGGTTTTTGCTTGATGATGAAACAGTAACATCCTATCGTGAGGTAGGGAAGCCCGCGCTGTACCAACTGGCTCAGCGTTGGTAGGAGTGTCAATCAGAATGTAGAATTACCTCCACCTCAAGTTGGAGGCTTGAAACAAGGAAAATTCTTTTTCTGTTGGTCGATTGGATATTGCTCTGAAACCTCGCCATCCCTCGACAGCTTTTCATCCCCTTGAAAGAGGAGGCTTGAGGACGGACATTCCTAAAGAACCGAGGGTGTCAAAAATAATAGTAGAAAATCTAGCGGTTAAAAACACCCTCAAAAATCATCAGAAAATTGGTTAGAAACCCGTTGCTTATAGGACGGCTTTACAATTAGAGTGCTTCGCTATAGACTAAAGAGGCAGTGGAACACCCTGACGATGTAAGCAACTCAAAAGCATCAACTTAGACAACTTAGCCAGCAGAAATTTTTAGCCCTGAGTGTTTTTTGTCTTTGGCGTAATAATTGTCTTCGAGACTATCTTAATAAATCGGCTCGAATAATAATTAACCATTGCTTGAACCGTCAAATTGGTAAGTTGATAGTTGGGTATAACCCTGGTAACCAACAAGCAATTAATAAATGATAAAATGTCTAATTAGCATTTTAATTTCCCAATGCAAGTTTTTCTTTTAATCTGGTTTGGACAATTAGTCTCTCTAATAGGATCAGGCTTGACGAACTTCGCGTTAGGAGTCTGGGTTTATCAAACGACTGGTTCAACTACTCAGTATGCACTGATTTCTCTATTTACAACCTTACCTCTTGTCTTGATTTCTCCTTTTGCTGGGGTTCTTGTTGATCGCTGGGATCGTAGGTTGGCTCTCATTCTGAGTGATTCAGGAGCGGCCTTGAGTACCTTCGTTATTGCACTTTTGTTGATTACAGGTAACTTACAAATTCCCTATATTTATCTCATGACGGCAGTAGGCTCTGCGTTTAGTGCGTTCCAATGGCCGGCCTATAGTGCGGTTAGTACCCTCTTAGTTCCCAAACAACATCTTAGTCGTGCCAGAGGCATGATCAGTATGGGAAGAGCGATCGCCCAACTCATTTCCCCTGTGTTGGCAGGGGTTGTCTTGACCATCATCTCTTTAAAAGGAGTTATCTTAACAGATTTCGCGACTTTTTTGACTTCCTTACTGATTTTGTGCCTTATTCGCTTGCCCAAACTCCCAAAGACTCCCTCCGTGGAGGTGAAACATTCTTCTTTACTAAATGATTTGCGAGATGCTTGGGATTATCTTTATGATCGTCGTGGCTTACTGGCATTAGTAATTTTTTTTACTATCAATAATTTCTTAACGGGGATTGTTATTGTACTGGCTACCCCTTTGATTCTTTCTTTTGCTTCAGCCTCGGTATTGGGCACTGTTATGTCTATTAGCAGTAGTGGGATGCTTTTTGGTGGTCTAATTATGAGTGTCTGGGGCGGGCCCAAACGTTATATTCAGACTGTTTTTACATTTACCCTACTATCAAGACTATGTCTGATAAGTGCAGGATTACGTCCCTCTATTCCTCTGATCACTTTGTCTGCCTTTTTATACTTCCTGAGTTTGCCAATTATTGGCAGTTGTTGTGAAGTTTTGTTTCAAAAGAAGGTACCTTCTCATCTCCAAGGGCGTGTGTTTGCGCTAAACCAGGCACTTTTAACTGCTTGTCTCCCTGCTGCCTATGCTGTTGCTGGCCCATTGGCTGATCATATTTTTGAACCTTTTATGTCTTCGGATAGTGTATTGGCTCAGATGATCGGCCGAGTTTTAGGTGGTGTGGGTCCAGGGAGGGGGATTGGTCTCTTGATGGTGGTTTTTGGATTTGTTTCCATCCTATTAACGGTTGCAGCCTATCAATACCCTCGTCTCCAGAGAGTCGAGTCAGAAGTACCTGATGCCATAGAGGGAGAATTATCCAATTAGATAAGGGAACATTAGATAAGGGAACAGAATCTAGACCATTCCCCACACAACTTGATTGTACAGTTCAATCCCAATTCCTTTGGGACTGCACAAAGTTGACTTAAACTTTTTTACTGTTTTTCCGAACTAAGGACGCACCTAAACCAACTGCAATCAAACCAATAATACTAGAGGGCTCAGGAACTGCTTTGACCTCGACAAAAGTTGAAAATGAAGCAGTAGTGGCATTGGTAACACCATCGCCACCAAAGACGTCAGCAGTTGAACAGTCGGGATTATTAATCGCAGTGGGGAATGGCACAGCGCTACCATCTCCATCAGAAACGCAGTCAAATAAAAATTGACCTGTGGTACTATAGCTCACGTGAGCTTCATCTAGTAGTTCATCGGTCATTAAGTCAAAAGCCCCAACCTTTCCGTCACCGTTAAAGAGGAAGAAACCGGTATCTAAACCAGGAATGGCTCCAACAGGGTTAACTGCAAATAGGGGAACGGAAGTGAGAGAGAAACTGTAGTATCGACCAGCAGCGGGATCATCGACTCTAATGTAGTTATTGGTAGAACTCAGAAAGTCATTAACTTCATTAAGATTGTCAGCAGGACCAACGCCAAGTCCAGTTCCATCAAAGCTGCGGACATCACCAAGAACATTGAAAAGGAGATTGGCAAATGCTCCAGTACCTGCACTAGCAGTCGTTGAGCCTAGATCACCAGGGCGGCAGTCAACACCCATTGGTCCATTACAATCAAAAACACGGTTATTAACATCTATAGGAGAAACGGTTGTGGGAAGAAAAAGAACATCAATAGATCCATCAGCCCCACCGCTTACGTCATCGCCTGGTGTAGATAAATCAGGAATGGGAAAACTGGGGTTTCCTGCGTTGTTTAATTGTACTAAGGAGTTGAAATTGAGTTGATCTCCTGGGGTAAAAATAGCAGCATTAGCAGAGCCAGCTAAGCTAAGAGGAGCAATAGCGAGCAAAGACATAATTGTCTTTGATAAAGACGAAATTTTCATTTGATTTCTTGGTTCAAAAATTTACACATACATGATAACGACAGTCAACAAAAAAGGCAAGAACTTATTGTAAATTCATAGAAATTTTTGTAGCTGTTTAGTATCTTTGCAAAATAACATAAACTGTAAACATTAGGTAAAGATTTGATGAATTAATGAGAATTCCCTTAGCTTGGTTTCAACTATCCCGTGAGCGTGTGCGCTTGTTAGTCGCCTTAGCCGGTATTAGTTTCGCCGATATCCTCATGTTTATGCAACTGGGATTTCAAGATGCTCTATTTGAAAGTAATACTAAGGTACATCAAACCTTTTTGGGGGATCTCATTTTGATTAGCTCTTCCTCAAAGGCACTGCACAGTCTCAAGCCATTTTCTCGCCGTCGTTTGTACCAGAGTTTGGGGCTACAAGAAGTTAAATCCGTTGCCCCTTTATATACCATTGCCGGAGCTTGGAAAAATCCCGACACTGGTAATGAGCGCATTATTGGCGTTTTTGGTTTAGATCCCAGTCAACCTACTTTGAACTTGCCAGAGGTTAATCAACAACTCAATCAACTTAAACTGGCTAACGTAATACTATACGACAGAGCTTCCCGGCCAGAATTTGGGCCCATTGCGACAAAAATAGAAGAAGGTAAGATTATTAGAACCGAATTAAACAAGCATCAAGTCAAAGTTGGAGGGTTAATTACTTTAGGAACCTCTTTTGCATTTGATGGTACCGTCTTGCTCAGTGCAGAAAGTTTCGTTAATATTTTTTCTAATAGGGAGATCAACAACATCAGCTTAGGACTGGTTAGACTCGAAGAAAACGCTGATGTTGAAAAAGTGCGTCAAGACTTGGTGAGACTGCTACCAAAAGATATCAAAATCTTAACCCATCAAGAGTTTATCGAGTTCGAGAAACATTATTGGGCAACCAGCACTCCCATTGGTTTTATCTTTATTGCTGGTACCATCATGGGCTTTGTTGTTGGGATGATTATCGTTTATCAGATCCTCTACACTGATATCTCCAATCATCTGCCTGAGTATGCCACCTTAAAAGCGATCGGTTATACCCAAAAATATTTACTGGGGGTAGTCTTTCAGTCAGCGATCATCTTAGCTGTTTTAGGATATATTCCTGGGTTTGCCCTTTCTTGGGGATTATATCACTTAACTAGGGATGCAACGCAACTGCCAATTACCATGAAAACAGATCGCTCAGCAATGGTTTTAGTGCTGACAGTTGCTATGTGTACTCTTTCAGGCTCTCTAGTGGTACGAAGATTACAAGATGCAGATCCAGCCGATATTTTCTAAGTTGTGTTATTTTACAGAGACAACAAATTATCTATTTTTATACGATTTTCGGGAATACTAGGTTAACTGGTAGCACTGTGAATACATTTAAAGCATTCAAATTTATGAAAACCCCTATCCAGCGTCAGATAAGGAATTCCGATTCATTCCTAGTTGAGCAATACCTAAGTCATAATCTCTCCTCAAACGCCTTAGAGGAGATGATAGAAGCCCTAAAACAAGATCGGCAATGTTCGCAGGATTTTGTGAGGCAACAAGAAGCAGAATTGGCCAAACAGTGTCAAAGATTAGCCGAATTAGAAGTTAAACTCAAAAGTGCTAATAAATCAGATTATGATCTATTAGCCACTGAAAAAGCCCATGAGCAAAAACGCAAAGAAACCCTAGAGAAAATTATCACTCGCCAACGACATAAACTCGCAGATTGCGAAGCACAGTTGGAGCAATATCAACAGTCTCTACAACAGCGACAAGAAATACAAGAAACATCTGTTGACCAAATTAACTTTCCTCAGAGCTTGATAAACAGTGCAGAGTTTCTGCCCCAACGTTTGCCGTTGAAATGGACTGTTAGTTTATTAATTTTGGCATTTCTGGGCATTGGCTCTGTTCCCTTCCTCTTCCATCGCCAGCAACCCCAAGCCTCTGAAGTTACCACAGAGGAAAGCTATGAACCTCAAGCAGTTGCTGCTTTAGGCTATATTAAACCCGCAGGAGAAGTCATCGAAGTCTCAGCCCCTGTTTTTACTGATGGTGCTCCTAGAGTAGAGAAATTATTAGTTAAGCAGGGAGATAAGGTGAAAGCACAACAAGTAGTGGCTATTCTCGATGTTCGCAATCGTCTTAACGCTATTGTAGAGGAAGCTAAACAAAAGGTAAAAATTGCTGAGGCTCGTTGGGAACAGATAAAAGCAGGGGAGAAAACTGGCAATATTGAGGCACAAATGGCTCGATATCAGAACACACAAGCAGAATTACAAGGACAAATTTCCGCACAAAAATCAGCCATTAGCCATTTAAACGCTCAATTAAACGGGGAACAGCAAGCGCAAAAGGCCACCATTGAACGCATTGAAGCTGAACTGAAAAATAGAAAAGTCGATTGTGATCGCTATCAAAAGTTGTTTCAGGATGGGGCAGTTTCGGCTCAGGAACAGGAGGAGGTGTGTTTAGAGGTGGCTACAACACAACAAAGATTAAATGAAGCCAAAGCCGAACTAACTCGAATTGTCACTACTCTCAACAGTCGTATTCAAGAGGCTAAAGCCAATTTACAAAGAACGAGGGTGACTTTAGAACAACAAATCAAAGAAGATAAAGCGATGTTAAATGCTTTAGCAGAAGTTAGACCGGTGGATCTAAAAATTGCTGAAGCCGAATTAGAATCGGCTCAAGTGGCTGTTAAAAAAGCCGAAGTTGATTTGTCTCAAGCCTATGTTCGAGTTCCGACAGATGGACAAATCTTGAAAGTGTTAACTTGGCCAGGGGAAATGGTCAATAATCAAGGGATTGTAGAATTAGCTCAAACCCATCAGATGTACGTTAAAGCCGAAATCTATGAAACCGATATCAAGCAAGTTAAAACTGGCCAACCGGTAACCATTAGTAGTGATCAGGTGATCGATAAGTTACAAGGAACCGTTGAAGAGATTGGCCTACAAATTGAAAAACAAAAGGTCATGGGAGTTGACCCGGGCGAAAATACCGATGGTAGAGTAGTGGAAGTGGGCATTCGTCTTGCTCCTGAAGATAGCCAAAAAGTAGCCCAATTAACTAATTTACAGGTTAACGTTATTATAGATACAACAACACCCCAATGAAACCCGTCATTTCTATTCAGAACCTGAATCATTTTTTTGGAAAAGACAAGTTAAGAAAACAAGTTTTATTTAATATTAATTTAGAAATTAATGCGGGGGAAATTGTGATTATGACCGGTCCTTCGGGATCGGGAAAAACCACACTTTTATCCTTAATCGGGGCGTTGAGATCGGTGCAAGAGGGTAGCCTACAAACCATTGGTCAAGAACTTAACGGTGCTAGGGAAAATAAGTTAGTGCAAGTTCGTCGCTATATGGGTTACATTTTCCAAGCCCATAACCTGTTACCTTTTTTAACCGCCCGTCAAAATGTCCAGATGTCCATCGAACTCCATAACCATATTCTTCAAAAAGAAGCGATCGCCCAATCTAAAGCCATGTTAGAAATGGTGGGGTTAGGAGAAAGACTCGATTATTACCCTGATCAACTCTCAGGGGGACAAAAACAACGAGTGGCCATTGCCCGGGCCTTAGTTAGTCATCCTCGGTTAGTCTTAGCCGATGAGCCAACAGCCGCTTTAGATAGTAAAACAGGGCGAGATGTGGTAGATATCATGGAAAGACTAACCAAAGAACAAGGCTGTACCATTCTTCTAGTAACCCACGATAATCGTATCCTAGATATGGCTGATCGAATCATCCATATGGAAGATGGCCATTTAAAATTCATCCCCACCTAAAATATGGATGTTTCTGATAGTATTTTTAGGTGGGGACTTCTTTTGACATTTTTGTTAAAGTTACTATTAAGCCCATTACTCAACCATTAAGCACAAGCAAGCAAAACTAACGATCTATGCCAGGTGACTACTACGAAATTCTTGGGGTTGACCGTAACGCCAGTAAAGAAGATTTGAAACAAGCTTATCGCCGTCTTGCGCGAAAATATCATCCTGATGTTAACAAAGAACCAGGAGCCGAAGAACGCTTCAAAGAAATTAATCGCGCTTACGAAGTGCTATCCGAACCAGAAACCCGTGGTCGTTATGACCAGTTTGGAGAAGCAGGGGTCAGTGGTGCTGGCGGCTTCAACTACGGCGATATGGGAGATATGGGTGGCTTTGCCGATATTTTCGAGACGATTTTTGGTGGCTTTGGTGGCGGTGTAGGAACCACAGGAACCCGTCGTCGTACGGGTCCAACCAAAGGGGATGATTTACGCCTGGATCTTAGATTAGATTTTCGTGAGGCTGTTTTTGGGGGAGAAAAAGAAATTCGCATTCCCCATTTAGAAACTTGTCAAGTATGTAAGGGAACCGGTGCAAAACCTGGAACAGGGGCCAAAACCTGTCCCACTTGTAACGGTCAAGGACAAGTCCGCCGCGCTACGCGTACCCCCTTTGGCAGTTTCGCTCAAGTGTCTACCTGTCCTACTTGTAATGGACAAGGACAAATAATTGAGGAAAAATGTGAGGTCTGTATGGGGGCAGGGCGCAGACAGGTGACGGAAAAGGTCAAAATTACCATTCCCGCCGGGGTAGATGATGGAACTCGTCTGAGGGTCTCCCGTAAAGGGGATGCTGGACTTAGAGGGGGACCTGCAGGGGATCTCTACGTTTACTTATACGTTGAGCCTGATAAGGTATTTACCCGTGAGAAGATGAATATCCTTTCGGAGATTAAGATTAGTTATCTCCAAGCGATTTTAGGATGTACGGTGACGGTGGATACGGTAGATGGAGAACAAGAGTTATCCATTCCCGCAGGGACTCAACCCAATACTGTCCTAACTCTGGAAAATTTAGGGGTTCCTAAACTGGGTAATGATGCCATTCGTGGAGACCATATGATCACAGTAAAAGTGAACATTCCTAATCATATCAATGCTGAAGAACGAGAACTATTAGAAAAATTAGCCCATATTAAGGGTCAAAGTCATGGAAAGGGGGGACTTGAAGGATTTTTAGGGAGCTTATTTCACCGATGAACCTTTCTGCTTCTGAAATATCGCGCTTGGATCTTCGGGGAACCCCTTGCCCCATTAATTTTATTCGCACTAAACTCAAATTAGAGCAAATGTCTCCAGGATCTTTACTGGAAGTTTGGTTAGATCCTGGAGAGCCCATTGAGCAGGTTCCTGATAGTTTGACGATGGAGGGCTATCAGGTGGAAACCATTGATGAATGTCAAGGGTTTTTCTCCCTCAAAGTTCGTCGGCTTGAATAGACTTCCCACATCGCCTAGAAACCTGTTAGCTTGTGCATGATATAACGTCCCTTAACCCTTCATCTACCCCCGCCGTCTCAGACATTATTGGGACAGTGGTGGCGGTGCAGGCCAATTTTTATCAAGTTCGTTTAGATCAACCGCTTATAAACTTGAATGATAGCCCCATCTCCCATTTGCTTTGTACTCGACGGACTCGTTTAAAGAAAATTGGACAACAGATTATGGTGGGGGATTGCGTTACAGTTGAAGAGCCTGACTATCAAGATGCAAGGGGTGCGATCGCTAAGGTGTTCCCCCGCAAAACAGAATTATCCCGTCCACCTGTGGCTAATGCGGATCAGATTCTCTTAGTTTTTGCTTTAGGTGAACCTGTTTTAGAACCTTGGCAACTCAGTCGTTTTTTAGTTAAGGCTGAGTCCACAAAGATTCCGTTTTTATTGTGTTTGAATAAGGCTGATTTGCTGACATCTGATGAGAAAAAAAAATGGCAAGAAAGGCTTTCGAGATGGGGTTATCAGCCTTTTTTTATTAGTTTGAGAACCTGCCAAGGTCTGGATGAAGTTAGGGATAGTTTGAAGAGAAAAATTAGTATCTTAGCAGGTCCTTCTGGGGTGGGTAAATCGAGTTTAATTAATGCCTTGATTCCTCAGGTTGAACAACGAGTGAATAGAGTATCAGGAAAGTTACAAAAAGGTCGTCATACCACTCGTCATGTGGAACTTTTTGAGTTACCAGAAGGAGGCTTGATTGCAGATACTCCCGGATTTAATCAACCTAATTTACAGTGTCATCCGTCTCAATTAATTGAATATTTCCCTGAAGTTAGGCAACAGTTAAAACAGGAAACTTGCCAGTTTAGTGACTGTTTTCATAGAGAAGAACCTAATTGTAGCCTTGATAAAAATTGGGAAAGATATGAGCATTATTTAACTTTTTTAGAAGAGGCGATCAGACAACAAGAAGCAAGTCGCAAAATGGGCGAGCAAGAATCAACAGTTAAATTGAAATTTAAAGCGTCGGGACAAGAATATTATGAGCCTAAATTAGAAACTAAAAAATATCGTCGCACTTCTCGTCGAGAAAAGCATCAAAACCTACAAGAATTGTACGAAAATCAAAGTTTAGAAGAATTAGAAAGGCTTCAAGATGATTGAGATCAATAAAAAAGAGCAGTTTTCTGCCCTTTTACTGTTAGGAGAGTGAGGTCCGCCGGCTAAATCTCATTTATTCTTGGTGATGCAGATTTTAGCTAGGGACTTCTGTCAACATTCTCTTAAGGAAAAAAGATTATCTTAGGGGATCAACACCCATGTCACAAACCGCATTACGTAAAACTGTAATTTGTTCGTTAAAGTTTAAACTTTGGATCGCTACTAAAGTTTGATTTGCTGGCTGGCTTAGCTGATAGTATGAAGGAACAGGAACAACATCACCACTTTCCATCAATTCGGCGAGTTGATACCAAAACCCTAACTTGGTATTGTTTGTAAAGACCCCATAAGCGCGAGTGATGGGGGTGCTAACTTTGTTGGCGATGTCTCTCATGGCCTGCAGTTGCTCATCTTCAGACATCTGCTTGATTTGATTAATTAGCCCTTCAGCAAACTGTAAACGAGCAGCACCAGGAGCAGCAGGGGTGATGGAACGCCCGATTTCTGTGTAAGCCACCCAAAGTAGTCCCAGTTTGTCATCGGTACTAAGCGTTTTAAATTGTTCGGTGACAGAAGTAACGTCAAAGGCCTGAATGTTAAAATTGGGTGCTGTATAAACCATGATTTAGTTTAGAATCTTTGTACACTTATATCTTTTTGAGAGTGAGGACTGTTGAAAGTTCCCTTGCTCTCTTCTCTTTTATTATGTAACATTTTTTTACATTTTGCAAATAACTATTACATATACTTGACATAGATTTTTTTTTATTGTAAACAACAATACATAGTTAAGAATAGGGAATCTATCCTTATAATGGGGGAGAATAGTGGCAAAGATGGGCTAAGGGCTGATGGAACAACGGGTGCAAAAAATTTTATCTCAGTGGGGAATTGCCTCTCGTCGTCGTGGGGAAGCATTAATTCTAGCCGGGCGAGTCCGTTTGAATGGCCAAGTTGTAACCTTAGGGGACAAGGCTGATCCCAGTTGCGATCGCCTGGAAATTGATGGCAAAGTTATTCAGCCCAATCAACGGCCTCAATTAGTTTATATCCTCGTCAATAAACCAGTGGGGGTGGTTTCTACTTGTGATGATCCCCAAAATCGCTCGATTGTCTTGGATTTATTACCAAAAAGTCTAAGTCAAGGAACAGGAGTTCATCCTGTGGGTAGACTAGATGTTAACTCTTCTGGGGCATTATTATTGACAAATGATGGAGAATTGACTCTAAGATTAACTCATCCTCGCTACCATTTACCCAAAACCTATGAAGTTGAGATTAAAGGCCATCCTACAGAAGAAATGTTACAACAATGGCGCGAAGGTGTTATGCTAATGGGCAAAAAGACATTACCTGCTCAGATAGAGGTTATTCGTCGTTGTCGTCAAAAGACTTGCTTGAAAGTGATTCTGACTGAGGGAAGAAATCGCCAAATTCGCCGTATCGTTGAACAGCTTGGTTTTGATATTTTGCGACTCCATCGCACTGCGATTGGTTCACTTGTTTTATCTCCTGCTAATGGAAACAGCTTACCCACGGGCCATTATCGCTTGCTGATCCCTTCGGAAATTCGTTTTCTCAAGCATTGTACCAACCTAATCATTGAAACGGAAGGGAAGCTGACTCATCAATAGATATGTCCAGGAATCAATCATCACTCAATTCGCCTTCTCACAAGACAAATCACACCAAGACACCTCATTCTCCTTTAGCTGTGGTGCCAGGAAGTAGGTCATGGCAACAATTATGGAGTAAAGTGATTTTAAAGGGCTATCAGGCTCATCAAGAACCCGAAGACGAACCAGAATCTCCCACTTCTCTTCCTCCGAAAAAAGCCAGTTATTTGAAGGTATTCCTGAAGCTATTATCAAAATTTTCAAGACGACACAAACACTCTTTTGATCCCAAACAGTTACAACGAGAAATCTTAGAAGATATTGGTCAAAAGTTATATTATGCTCGACAAAAACAAGAGTTAACCCTTGAGTTTATTTCCCAGGAGACTCGCATTGCTGTCGCATTATTAGAGGCTATTGAAAAGGGAAGATTGGAAGAGTTACCTGAAGCTATTTACACCCGCAGTTTTATTAAAAAGTTTGCTGATTTTTTAGGGTTAGATGGCAAACATTTATCGGAAAGTTTTCCCATAGATATTGAATCAAAGTCTCATAATAAAGCGCGGCTTCGCTTTTGGTTACCTGTTTTACAGTTTCGGCCGCTTCATCTTTATTTTCTCTACATCATTATTGTTATACTTTCGGTACAGAGCATTTCTAATAGTTTAAAAAGGGCTGCTTTGGAAGGCTCCTTGGAGACTCTTCCTACTACGATTGATGTTTCTCCGTCTCCCTCTCAAGAACTTGAAAAGAACATCAGTGTTAAGGTTCATAGTAAGGGAGAATTAACTTTAAAAGTGATGGTGGATGGTAAAGTTGTCTTTGAAGGAGTGCTGGAAAAAGAAACACAAAAAACTTGGAACGCTGATAATAATATTATAGTGGAAGCGAGTAATGCTGGTTTAGTTTTAGTTACATTTAACAACGAAAAAGCCAAGCGTTTGGGTAAGTTAGGAGAGCAAAAAAAAGTGACTTATAAATTAAACGAAATTGCTCAATAATTAATTGTAAGTTTGTTGAAGAAAAATGTCAATCAGAATTTAGAATTTAGGAAATAACTAGGTAGGCATAAATAAAGAAAGCTTTGTGATAAGTTATGAAAGGGGTTAAAAGTGTTGTATCATCTAAAGCTTTTACTATGAACTTTTGTATTTTGACACTGATTCTGTATACCTACTTATTAAGTCATGAGATGGGTGGATTCTTGTGAACCATATTAGTCAATATTATCAGAATCAAGGGTTTTGTGATTGACAGATAAAAAACGATTTGCTTCCTCTTTGTTTAGGGGCTTACTTAATAAATAGCCTTGCATTTCTTGGCAATCTAAATGGCTCAGTGCTTCTTGTTGCTCTTGGGTTTCTACTCCTTCAATTATTGCTCTAATTTGTAAAGTTTTGGCTAAGTTTAAAGCAGCAGAAATCATGAGCAGTTTTTGCTCATTTTTATTGATGTCTTTGACACAAGATTGAGCAATTTTAATGGTGTCAAAAGGCAACTCAATCAGATGACTAAGAGAAGAATAACCACTTCCAAAATCATCGAGACACAGTTTAATTCCTAATTCTTTTAAATGATTTAGAGTTTCATGAATAATGTCCGTATTTTCTAAAATGGCTTGTTCTGTAAGTTCAAATTGCAACCACTGAGGCTCAATTTTTGTCTCTTCTAAAATTTTTTGAACACTTTTTAAAAAATCAGGGTTTTTCAACTGAATAGATGAGATATTAACTGAGATTGTTATGGTAGATAAACCCATATTTTTCCAAGCGATATGTTGATCACAAGCTGCTTTTAAAACCCACTCACCTAAAGAATGAATTACCTCAGTTTGTTCAGCTACAGAAATGAATTTATTGGGTAAAATAAGACCTAATTCCTGATTATTCCAACGGACAAGAGCTTCCATTCCAGTAACTTCTCCTGTCTTGATATTAATCTGGGGTTGATAGTGTAAAAGGAATTTTTCTTGTTGCAGTTCTTTTTGTAAGACTGATTTGATTTTTGATAATTTTGCAGCTTTATCTTTAACAACTAATTGATTGAGAGAACGGTTAGTAACCATTTCTTTTTGATGATTTGATAAATTAAATTCTGCCTTACTTAAAAGTATTTCACTATCTTGACCATCTTGGGGATAAATAGCTATTCCTTGAGAAAATTCTAAATAAAATCTATTTTCTGAAATTACTAAGGGATGTTGAATTGTTTTAAGAATTCGTTGAGAAATTACATTTATCTCTTTAATATACTCAATTTGTGTAAATAGAATAGCAAATTGATCATCTCGCCAACGGGCGATCATATCGCTGCCTCTTAAACTATTATTTAATCGTCTTGCTACTTCTTCTAAAATATGATCTCCTGTTTCGTAGCCCCAACGATTATTAATCTCGCGAAAATGGTTAATATCTAAGAACATAATACCTAGATGAAACTCATTACGTGTGGCATTTTTAAGGGCAATGGATAAGGATTCTTTGAAGAGGTTTTGATTAGCTAATTTAGTTAAGGGATCTTGATAGTCTTCTCCTTGAAGAGTAATCAAAGGATTAATAGTCGATTGATGATCAAATTTTGGTTTTACATTGAGTATTTCAGAAGAAGAAACTTCCATACTCGCCAGAGAAACCTGGATGCTTTGAGAAGATAAACAGGTGGCGGGTTCTGATTGAATATGGTTATGGTTAATAGGAGTAATGGTTTGACAGGGTTTATTCATGACATAAAATGTGGCATTTACCTCGCAGCCAAAGTTGACCAAATCCCCTTGTTTTAGTTCTCTAACCAAGCATTTTTCGCCATTAACATAAATACCGTTACAACTTTTATTGCCATCAATGTCTCCGTCAAGAATCCAATAGGTTTCTTCATTGTTTACCCGACTTGTTCGACGCATCAGGGTAGCATGATGACGTGAAGCTTGTTCAGAGTTAATCACAATCGAACTACGTTTACTGCGGCCAATGGAGTAAATTTCTTCTTCTAAAGATAAGGTTTGGCGATATTTTTTATCTTCGATGATCAAGAGGTAGCGATTACGTTGATTAGAGGTTTTCATGGTTTTAAAAATATGATAAATAACTAAATGAGGGTTAAGGTTCTTGGAATAATTATATATCTATTCAAGGGCAGTGGTAAAAGAATAGTTCTTGCTCAAATTCTTTAATAGTCATGTCATAGATATGATTAAGTTTATGATTTCCTGATATTAGGAGCAAGTTAGTAAAAACTGAAACAATTAAGAGTAATCGATAGATGCTTTTGTCTAGGGATGGAAATAAGCTGATGTTTTTCATTATTTTTTGTTGATGGCTTCCTTTATTTTTTAATTGAATCATGATTAAACCTTAGATATAACGTTAGTGAGGAGTTATGATTGTTTAAACGGGACCATGAGGGTGGGAAACTTCTGAATTTGAATCAGTTATCTATCAATTGCTTTCTATCCAACTCAGGTTAGATACAAAAGACGGTTGGATAAAGTGGTTAGCGAGCTTCTATGCTTCGGTAAGACAAAATGTTGTCTATATAGGGTTTAGGGATGCCACTGTCTCCCGGCAAAGCTTTTATTGTGCCGATATCCATTTGTTTAATAGAGCGATCGCAACCGGAACCCCCACCACTATTAGAAGCATCCATACTTTTGACCCAAGCGGTACCCCTGAGTTGACCTTGAGATATCTTTAAATCAGTATCTGGTGCGTCAACAAAAGCACTAATCATAGTGGTGTCACTAATATCGATAGGTTGAAAAGTAGAGTGACTATAGACTTCTAATTTACTGGGATCATCGGGATCACCGATATAGGTAGTCACTGGATCTAAGGCCCCTGCACAACTGGTAGAGGAACCATGAGAGACTCCCTTACCTGACATGGTGAGGACTCCACTGACATGAATGACGACTTTGGTTCCTTCCGGGGGATTAATACGAATTTGTGAGTTACTAAGAATGACATCTCCTGTGAAGTGATAATGGTAAACGCCATCGAGAGGAACATCACTGGTGCGATCATTAATGGTTTCACATTCAGAGCCCGCATCACCCCCCCAACTATTATCCGAAGTGCGAGGTAAGGTAATGTAACAGTTACTGGCGTTGAGAGAACTCAAGTCATAAGCACCAGCAGGAATCGAGGGAAGAGCAGGTAAATCTTCTGTGACTTGTGTCACCTCTGCAGGGGGAATTATCTTAGCTCCATTTATAGCGATGGCCGTAGTATCTATTCTTTTAGATATTAATTTATTTTGACGTTTCATAGCTTGTACGGATCTATTTAAAATAATTTTTTTGTTATATCAGTGAATATAATGATATTGTCCTTGCAATTAAACAGGCTGTGATCAAAATCTCATAAGTTATGTATTTTTCGTCCTTGTCAAATTTTCTATCTTAAGTGCAAAAAGAGGACTCCGGTTACAGCGACAGCTTAAGGGTGAGAGTGTCAATTAGAATGTAGAATTACCTCCACCTCAAGTTGGAGGCTTGCAACCCTTTTTTTCGGTCAATTCTGGTTAATCAGTTTAAAAATAAGTTGCAAAAAAACCTCCAGAGGATGAAACAAGCATCATCACCCTAGGGGTTTGATCATAATATTTATAGGTTTAAGTGTGTTTTCGTGCTATCGATTTTTCTGATATTCTTCTAATAAATCCAATAAATTCATTTGACATTGCATGGGTAATAGTTCGATCAAAGGCACTTCTTTTCTTCCTCCCCCCAAAGAAACGGGGATATCACGGAGAATATCAATAACAGTGTCTTCTGTTAAGTGATCATTTTCCAGCAAAGAATAGACTTTTTCGGCCACCGTAGTATGTAAATGAGCATCTGATAGATATAAATGCCATTTCGCCACATCAATATAGATATTTTCCCCAATTTCGGCTGCCAGAGCTTCAACCGCTTGGGTAACATTAGAATTAGCCATGAGATTTTTGAGAGTAGTCGGCGATCGCTGCAATATAGAGTAAATGTCCCAATAAAATCAACCCCCAAATACCTGAAAACCAGATAATCCAGTTCCAGTCTGCTTGTTTAACATTATGGACAAACCAAACTCCTGAATTACAAGCTAAGAAAGCAGCCACATGAACAGCAAACGTCATGCGATCATCAAGACGACGAAACTCAGGATCGGCGCGATCGGGTTTACGAGGCCAACGAGGGGGCATAGGGATTAAACATATATATAACTTCCATTTCCCATCCTATCAGAAATTTTCCCTTAGCAACTGCTAAGAAATATGAAATGATCTCAAAGTTTGCTCGAATATGAAACAATGAGAAAGGATTATTTATATGGATGGCTCATTAATTACTATGTCTAATGTAACTGATAACTCGGTTGAGAAAACCTCTGAAAATCAGGATATTCAAACCACCTTTACAGTTCAAGAAATAAGAGAATTATTACCCCATCGTTATCCCTTTGCTTTGGTGGATCGTATCATTGATTATGTTCCTGGTCAAAAAGCAGTTGGAATTAAAAATGTAACTATTAACGAGCCATTTTTTCCTGGGCATATCCCTAGTTTACCCCTGATGCCGGGAGTGTTAATTGTAGAATCGATGGCACAAGTTGGAGGAGTTGTTCTAACATTATTACCAGGAATGAAAGGAGTATTTTTTGCTTTTGCTGGTATTGATAAAGTGCGTTTTCGTCGTCCGGTGGTTCCCGGAGATCAATTAATTATGACGGTGGAATTATTAACCTTAAAACGAAATCGAATTGCCAAAATGCAAGGAAAGGGCACTGTAGATGGAGAGGTTGCTGTTCAAGGAGAAATGTTATTTTCTCGGATTGATTGATAGCTGGTAAATGGATAATGAATTAAGGAACAATTTATTTTAAAATCCTGCTCATTATCCATGATTAAATCTTTACTATTTACTTTAAATATCATCAGTTTAATCGGTTAGTAACTCTCATCTTAAAATTACTAGGAGGAGCAACAGTTATCCCCCGACGAACTGCTTTAATAGGACGGTTAGAGTTGAGTTTTAATTGATAGTTGGATAAAAAAGTAGCCAAGACAATTTTCATTTCCATTTTAGCTAATTCCATACCAATACAACGATGAATTCCTCCCCCAAAAGGAAAGTATTCATAGGGGGAAAATTGCCTTTCTAAAAATCTTTCGGGACGAAATTGTTGCGGTTGAGGATAAATATCTTCTCGATGATGAACTAAATAAATAACGGGGGCAAAAACAGTACCTGCTTGAAACTGATACCCCATTAATTCTAAGGGAGTTTTTAAAATGCGAAGAAAAGTCATTAAAACCACTGGATAAATACGCAGTGTTTCACTACAAACTGCATCTAAATAGGGTAAGTTCATGATGGATATTAAATTAGTCTCATTTTCGATATTATCAAGATGCCATCGCAGTTTAGTTTCAATTTCTGGATAATAATGAATCCAATACAACGCCCATGTTAAACTAGAAGCAGTTGTTTCATGACCGGCAACTAAAAGAGTGATTAATTCATCGTGTAATTCTTGATCTGTTAGGGGTTTTCCTGTTTCATCTTTGGCCAGCATTAACAGGCTCAAAATATCTTCTCCTTGATATTTTTTTTGTTGACGACGCTGTTTGATTTCGTCATAAATTAAGTAATCAATTTTAGCTTTAATGCTTAAAAAACGCCCCCAAGGTGTCCATTCACCCCAATCTTTTTGAAGAAATGGCAAAAAAATAACAGCAGCACTCACGGGAGAATCAAAAAAAGATAACCAGACTTTTAACAAGTTTTTTAACTGTTCATAACGTTCTCCTGTTGTCATGCCAAACACCGCTTTTAAAATTACTTTTAAAGTAATTTCTTGCATAATATCACGAACATTAAAATTTTGATTAATTGTTAGATATTGAGTTACTTCATTAGTAATATCATGAATTAACTGACGATAGTTTTCTAGTCTTTCTCCATGAAAGGGTGGCATCAGTAATTTTCGCTCTCTTTGATGTTTATCTCCTTGTAAAAATAGGATAGAGTTCTCACCTAAAAAAGTTTTTAAAAAACCCCCTCCTATCGGGGTTCTAAATTGTGTTTTATCCTTAGTAAAAATTTCTTTAATAGCTTCAGGATTACTCAGATAAACAAAAGGGGTTTCTACACTGCCACTACAAAATATATCCCCATACTTCTGATAATTTAACTCTAAATCTTGCAAAGGGTAAAAAATAAATTTAAACGTTCTTAACAGTCTTGGTGTAGAGACAAAAGGGGGTAAATTCATAGCAGTTTTTCACAATTGTTATCAATTTAAACTTCGATTTTTAATATTTACTGAATTACAATTAATGTAATAAATCATAACATAAAAAATATTGATTTGCAAAACTTTAGTAAAAAAATAAAATCTTAATGATTTGAAAAATAATCATCATTTGTCCACAAAAAATAGATACAATTTTTCCCTAGTCGGTTACAATGACTACAGAATTCTCTGCTAAGGTAAAGTCACTATGAATCAAAGCAGTAGTCAAGGGATGCACATACACAAACTCACTGGATTAGAGCCGAGACATTTTGCTGATTTAGTGAGAGCATCACAATTAGTTTTTGATCCTACAGGTGGTGTATTTGGAAGACATTTAAAGGTAGATTGGTCTTGGTTTGATATCTCGCCCCATATTCTCGATAACTTGAGAAAATTAGGAGAAAAATATCAATATTCATCTCCTCATGTTCCCATGGAAATTATTTGGGTTCAATTAACCCCAGAAACCCGTAGTTGGTTTATTGATCACAAAGAGAGTTTATGGCAAATAGAAGAAGCATTGCCACCAATTGACGAAGATTAGATGTTCCTAGACTTAGTTATCTAATTCCGCAAATTTTTGAAACTATTTTCTACAATATCGATCAGAAAAATGCGGACTTTTTTTCTTACTTATATTTAAGTTTTAACACAAGAATAGGAAAGGCTAAAATAAAGGTGGCAACATTGGTCATAATGACGGGAATATCTTCTAGAAAGAATCCATAAATGATCCACAATAATACCCCGCTACAAAACATCAGAAACATCCCTAGAGAAATGTCCTTAGTAGAGCGAGTTTTCCAAGTTTTTAGCATTTGGGGAAAAAAAGAAATGGTGGTTAAGTTTCCTGCCAATAAACCGATCCAAGTAATAGAAGTCATAACCAATAAATAATACTCAATTAATCATTACCAAAGAATAATAATAACAAAAATATGATCATCATCATTCCTATAACCAAATTAAGGTAAACTCAAAATGATTGCTATGAAATCATTATATTAACCTTTATGAACCAGTCTGCTACTTATTCCACTAACCAAGCAAAATTACGTGAGTTAATGCAGCAAGCAGGAATTGTTAGCTTTGAAGAATTAAGCCAAGTTTCCGGTGTTTCTCAATGGCAGTTAAACCGACTATTAGCGGGCTTACTTCCTAACCTATCCATTGCCATGCTACTCCAAATCTCGAAAGCCTTACAAGTACCTTTACAACAATTATTAACAGAGTTTGAAACTGCTCAATCTTTAAAAGAAGATTGGACAATTGTTAGTGCAGATATTTCCGAAATAACGGCTACGGAATCAACGGAATTTCAACAAGAATATCAACAATTGCAACAGCAACTAAACAACCAAAAAGAGAGTCTAGAAAAAGACTTTCAATCCTCTACTATAGCCACCTTAGAATCCTGGTTACTGCAATGGCCAACGGCTGCTATTGTTGCTCAAAAAAACCCTGAGATTTCCGCCGTTAAATTATTACCCCTGGTTAAACCTGTTTTTGAATTATTAAAAAAATGGGGGCTGGAAATGAAAGGAACTGTTGGAGAAGTGGTTCCCTACGATCCTCAATTTCATCAACTCTTAGAAGGAGGAGGGGCAGCTACATCAGGAGATCCCGTCATCATTCGTTATGTGGGCTATACTCAAGGAGAAAAATTGTTATATAGAGCTAAAGTTACTCCTGTGAAAGAAGATTAAAGTTAATGATACATTTCTGATTTTTCGTTACAAATATTCATAAAAAAGGAACTTTTCTCCATTTTTAGGGAGGTTTTTGTCAAGATAGTTTGACATTTCCTCCAAAAACTCTATTCCGTTACATTTGATACTTACATTTCTAGTGACATCTTCTTATGCTTAATGGCTAAGGCTGCTGTTGAATTTGGCTTGAGAGCATCCTTTTGTTGAATTGGTAATCATAAACTTTATGGCCCATCACGGAATTTTCATGTTATTAGAAAAATATCCTCAACTACGGCCAACTATTAAGCAGGGTCGCTATTTGCTAGGGTATACGGACGGAAGTGGGGACGATCAAGAGATTCCTGTCTTTTTATTGCGTTCCCCCTGGACTCAATTTTGTATTTGGGCCACCACAGATGAAGTGGCCATACCCGCCGGCGGTGTTTTAGTTGTTACTGATGATTTAGAGTGGAGTGTGGAAAGTCATTGGAAAGCTTACAGTTTAGTCACCCCGGCTGTTTCCAACCCATCTCCAAAACGGACTCATCAAAAACAGTCTCAAACCATGACAACCCTGGCCGCCAAAATAGCTAGAGAAGAAGTCCAAAATGCCTCTTCTGAAGCCTTGGAGGGCAGAATGCAGGGCTTAGGAGACACCAGAACGAAACAAGGCCAGGTTTCTTCCCCATTGTGAAGCGTACCCCAGAAGGTTTTTCCTCAATTCCTGTTTCCAACCGCCTGCTGCCTTCAACAAATTCTCGGTAACTGTTCTCCACTCAACATATCAACAATGCGTTGAGAACCGATTTTACTTTCTAGGGTAACTAAACCCATCCCTGTTCCCTTTCCAGTAACTTCACCAATGAGGGAAGCATCTGGGGAAAAAGATTGCATAATTTCTAAAGCTTTTTTAGCTGAATTTTTAGGAATAAAAGCAATGAATCTGCCCTCATTGGCCACATAGAGAGGATCGAAACCCAAAATTTCACAGGCCCCTTGTACATCCTCTCTAATAGCAATCATTATTTCCTTAATATTGATAGTAACACCAGCACTAGCAGCAATTTCATTTAAAGCACTGGCTAACCCCCCTCTGGTCAAATCTCTTAAACAATGAATTTCTATCCCTTGATTGAGCATTTCTAGGATAACTTGATGAAGAGGAGCGCAGTCACTTTCGATAGTCGTTTCTAACTCCAATCCGTCTCTAACTGCCATAATAGAAATACCATGACGACCGATATCTCCACTAATTAAAATAGCATCTCCCGGTTGCACACTTTGGGGAGCAATTGTCTGCTCATGTTCAATAATTCCTACCCCTGTACTGTTAATAAAAATGCCATCTCCCTTGCCTCTATCAACTACTTTAGTATCTCCTGTAACTACTTTTACATTAGCTATTTCGGCTGCTTTTTTTAAAGATTGAATAACTCGCCATAAGGTTTCCATAGGCAGACCTTCTTCGATAATAAAACCTAAACTTAAATAAAGGGGACGTGCGCCACTCATCGCTAGATCATTGACCGTTCCGTTAATAGCTAAACTGCCAATATCCCCCCCAGGAAAAAAGAGCGGATGGATCACATAAGAATCTGTTGTAAAAGCAATTTTAGACCCAGGAAGATTGATTACAGCAGAGTCGTGAGGGGGGATATGTTCTGGTAATTTAAAGACGGAAAAAACCATTTTTTCTAGTAGCTGCTGCATCAGTTTTCCCCCTCCCCCATGAGCTAATAAAACTTGAGGATATTGATCGAGAGGAATAGGGCAAGCTATATTGAAATCGTTCATTTTTAATTATCAAAAAAAAATTTATGTATATAAATTATAGAAATTGATGATAGTGGAAGTATCTAGAAAAAAGCTTAAAATCTAACTCTTGCCCAATCTTATACTCCTACTTTTCGTTGAGAAGATGACTATTAAGTATTTTTGTTTTAATGCAAAAGATGAGTTGATAGACTGCTTCGTGCTAAAAAGAAAAGGAGAACAAAAAGAAAAATATCTTTGTCAGATGAGGTCAAATAGATGTAGCATAGGGCAAAGCATTTTATAAAAATCAAGATAAACTCAACTTAACTGATGATGTTGTCTGTTAACAAGCAAAATTTTTCCCGTGTTGTTCTCAACTCTCCGAACCCTGTTCTCGTTAACTTTTGGGCCCCTTGGTGTGGTTTATGTCTCTTAATTAACCCATCTCTGCACACCATTCAAAGGGAGTGGGATGCTCCTCCAGAAGTGGTGAGTGTTAATGCTGATGAAAATTTTCAATTGGCGAACACATATCGTTTAAAAAACCTACCCACCCTAATTCTATTCAATCAAGGCCAAATCATCCATCGTATTGAAGGAATCAAAGAAAGGCATGAACTAAGACAACAGTTAAATCAGTTGAGACTTATCAATCAACAGTTAAATCCGAAAGTGTGTTAGTTTTCTCCCAAAACCTCTTGGAAATTGAACTCAGGTGCAGCCAGAACAAAAACCGTTGTGGGTAAGTCTTGGGTCCATTGTTGTAGCCTTTCATAGTTAGGCACAAACAACCTTTCATCATGGGGGGAGGGCATACCCAAAAATATAAAATCAGCCCCTTGAGAAGATTGTTTGAGAATGGTGGCAAAAGTTCGGCCATCGGACAAAATAACCTCAGAGACAGCATCAATACGTAAATCTTGCACTAATTTATCTAAATTTTGCTGTGCTTCATGAACCCCAGTCTCATCCATCACGACTAACTTGAGATGGATCTCACCCTTTTGCCATTGGGGATTAGAATGGAGCAAATAAGCCAAAATTAACATTAAACTGCCATTGCCTTGAATTCCACCTCCCCACCAGACATCAATGCGACAACGACGATTTTTTGACTCATGCCAGGGATCGTAAAGTAAATCAGGGTTTTCTCGCAAGACAATCACACTGCGTTGGGCTTTATAAAGATTGGCGATCATTTGACAATAACGATCGCGATGGGTGCTTTGTTGAGAATCTCCCAGTAAAATTGTATTAGGTACAATTGACCCCAAGCCGTAGGTTTCCACCAATCTTTCTGCCCCGTCAAAGGGATCGGGAGCGGTAATCAAGCGAACCAAAGCCTCTACCCCACGGCGTTGTAAATAGTCACGAATGCGTTTTTCTAAAACCGCTTGGCCGGCAATATCTCGTGAGCCCACTGGTAGAACACTCGATACCGTAATTAAGCCACGATTATGAGTTAAGGCTTGTGCCAACTGGATCAACGGCCATCTTTTTGTCGGCGCACCAGAAAGAACCAAAAATTGAGGTCGCCAGTTTTTGGTATCATCTGTGTGATCCGTTTGTAAAATAGCCATCCGTAAGATCGCCATCCAGATTCCCCGTCTAACATCCCCCCAAGTCACCAAGAGTTCTCGTTGGCGAACCCAAAAATAGATGGCAATCACTACTATCCCTGCAACACAGGTGGCGAGGGCATCAATAAGAAACATCACCCCCAAACAGCCCGCCGCCCCTAACCAAGACAATGCCCAATGCACCTTAAAAGAAGGACGAAACGAGGGACTATTTAATAAACCTTCCAACCCCGCAGAAATATTTAACACCAGATAAGTCGTTAAGAAAAACATGGTTAACACCGGGGCAATTAAATTTAAGTCCCCAATACAAACCGCAGCGATGGCCACCACCAAAGTAACTAAAGTACCATTTTTTGGCTCATCGTTAGCCCCACTCCCCTGTCCTAAAAATCGCATCCAAGGGGGTAGAATACCATCCCTAGCTAAAGCTTGTAAAATACGCGGGGCACCAAGAATACTGCCAATGGCACTACTGAGAGTTGCTCCCCAAACCCCTAAAGAGATGGCAGGTCCCCATAAAGCCATTCTTTGCATAATTAGGGGTTCATCAATCAAGGTAGTGCTATTGGCCCGCATCGCGAGAAATAGGGGCAGAATGAGATAAATAAGGAATCCTGTTCCTACTGCAGCTAAAGTCCCTATAGGTAAAGCTTTAATGGGATCACGTAAGTCTCCCGACATATTAACCCCGGCCATGATGCCAGTAACGGCGGGAAAAAATACGGCGAAGACAGCCCAAAACGACTCTTTGTTCATAACCCAAAGTTCAACTTGAGTCTCCTCAACCGAATGACCAAAGAAAAAAGACAACAAAGAAAGGGCGATGGCTGCCATGATGAAATATTGCGCTTTAATAGCAATATCCGCCGAAGTGAAAGCCAGAATACCTACCCCAACCGTCACAATTAAAGCAATATAGATTTGGTTCAAATTTAGGTCAGGAAAAGCTGTTACCAAACTTTCGGCAAAACCAATGGTGTACAGTGCCACCGATAACGCTTGAGCAAAATAAAGCGGAATGCCCACTGCCCCACCAGTTTCGATTCCCAAAGAGCGACTAATCATATAATAAGCCCCCCCTGTCCTCACCACTCGATCCGTGGCGATCGCACACACAGAAAGTGCGGTTAAAAAAGTGATACTGTTAGCTAAGACAACAATAAGAATTGTCCCAATTAACCCTGCATTGCCAACTACCCAACCAAAACGTAGATACATGATTACGCCTAGGATCGTTAGGATAGAAGGGGTATAAACACCACCAAAGGTTCCTAACCCTGAAGGGGTGTTTTCCGTTGGCGGTTTAGGGGTAAGGAGAGGAAAACGAAAAGGCAATTTCACAGACGACTATGACCGAATCTAGTGGATCATCGTTATTATGGCAGATTTTCTTAGCATTCAAAACCTCAATAGACTAGAATAATTGAGGCTATCATGGCAAGTATGGTTGCTTGATCGTTCAAATCTATTAATATTAATATGCAGGGTTTACTACAACGCTTCTGGCAGTGGATACAACAATTTTTTACTCAGGTTTTTGGTTCTTCTTCCTTAGGGGGAGGAATAGGGAGAAAAACTGAAAAATTATCCCAACAGCCCTTGAGCGACACTGACTATGAGTTTTTATTTAGCCAACTCCTCGATGGAGTGGCTCATGGATGGCACGAAGGACGTATTCTCAAGTATTTTGAAGATTTGGGAGAGCGAGGAAAACCTAAATTGTGGGTGGCTTGGTTAGAAAGATTTGGAGAAAAAGCCCTCTCTTCAGCAGCCCCTAATTTGCAACTAGCCTCAAGAATGATGCGTCTTGGAGAGTTAGCCCAGTCTTTTCAAGCGATTGAAGTGATCGGTAAAACTACCTACGAAATTGGCAGAAAACTATACACCAGAGAAGCTGATAGTGCGGTTTGGGAATATGTTGGACCGGATACCAAAGTAACCGATATCATGGCAACAGATGTCACTCCCCCTAGCATTGAAGACAACTTGCCCCCAGAAAATACTCTTTCCCCTCCCCCTCAAACGCCCCAAACAGAAACCCTAACCATTGACGAACTAACGACGAGATTACAACAAGATCCAGAATTGGCCAATCAATTATCTCAACAATTAGGGATTGACTCAACTGATCCTGAAACCTTGATTAATGCCCTCATTGCCCAGTTTGAAGAACAAGACACATCAACGGAAAGTCAACCCGCCTCTGAAACCGTTGAAACCTATTTTAACCAAGGTATTGAACAAGCCAACTTAGGGGATCTAGAAGCGGCAATTGCTCTCTGGGATCAAGCCTTGGCTATTGATGCCAACTTTGCTCCTGCTTGGCATAACCGAGGCAGTGCCCTGGGAACTCTGGGACAAACAGAAGAGGCGATCGCTAGTTTTGATCGGGTTTTAGCCCTCAATGCTCAAGATATCGAAGCTCTTAATGCCAAAGGACAAGTTTTATATAGTTCACAAAAATGGCCAGAGGCGATCGCCTGTTGGGATCAAGTTCTAAGTCTTCAACCGAATTATTACCTAGCTTGGTACAATCGGGGAAGTGCTTTGGAATTAATGGAACAAAAATCGGAAGCCATTGCCAGTTATCAAAAGGCTCTCGATATCGAGCCTAGCTTTGAATTGGCTCAAAATCGTCTTCAAGACTTATCTCAGGAATAAATTCCTCTTGCCCCTACTCGACTCCTCTATTTTCCTAAAATTATGCCCTCCCAACTTCGCGTTTATGTTCCGGATCATCCTTTAATTAAACATTGGTTAGCCATCGCCCGTGATGTCAATACCCCTGGTGTATTGTTTAAAACAGCCATGAGTGAGTTAGGCCGTTGGTTAACCTACGAAGCCACCCGTTATTGGTTTCCTACCCTAGATACTACCTTACAAACCCCCCTAGCGACTTGTCAGGGTACCCTAATTAACCCCGAAGTTCCCATTGCCATTATTCCCATTCTTAGGGCGGGCTTAAGTTTATTAGATGGGGCGCAAACTTTGCTCCCTTTAGCCTCTATTTACCATCTGGGGTTAGCACGTAATGAGGAAACCTTAGACAACCATTGTTATCTCAACAAATTACCTGAAAAGTTCGCCGCCAATACTCAAATCATTATCTTAGAACCCATGTTGGCAACGGGCGGCTCAATTATGAAGGCAATGGATGAAATTGCTCGAAGAGGGGCTGATATTAGTTTGATTCGTATTATTTCTGTTGTTGCTGCTCCTCCTGCTCTGCAACAATTAAATACACATTATGCTAGTCTGAATATCTATACGGCTATTATTGATGAAGGGCTTAACGAGAAAGGGTATATTGTTCCTGGCTTAGGCGATGCGGGCGATCGTGCTTTTGGAACCTAAGATTAGCGTTAGGCATTCGCTCCTCAAACCATTAGTTATTATTAGTAGGTTAAGATTATGAGTCAACGAGACGGATTTACAGGCGGATTTTTAACAGGTACAATCGTTGGTGGTATTGTTGGTGGTATCATTGGCGCAGTAGTTGCTTCTCGTCTGGATGAGAAGGAAGACAAAGGTCAATCTTCTTTATTTGAGTCTGAGCAAAAAGACGGTTTAAGTTCAGAGGAAAGCATTGAAATCGCTCGTCATCGCTTAGAAGATAAGATTGCTCAACTTAATCATGCCATCGATGATGTTCGTCAACAGTTGGCTCCAGTTGAAAAACATTCTCTTGAACAAGAAGTTTCCTTAGATTAAAGTTGATCAATCATTCTGCTATTCTATGTCTCAATAAGAAATTATAGTGACTTTCCGGCATGAATAGCGGGTTAGTGATTATTATTTTTTTTTATGAGTTGGGAATTGATTTATTTGATAAACTAAAATCATTCTGGAAATAGTTTTTAGTCGAATCTAATTTATTTGTTTCTCGTTATTTTAGTGGTTAATCTAAAAAGTTACCACTATATTTTTTATAGATTCCCTTCGATCAACTTATTTACTGATAGCCATTGATTGATCCCCACCTTATAGAAGGATGGGGACAAATGGATGAATAGGATAGCTCAATGATTTGATATTGAGCTACCATCACAGTTAAAATGAAATTAGTCTTTGTCTTATTTGACCCAAAATAAATAGATGTCTCACGCTACAGATATAACAACTCTAGCCCGTTGGATGTGTTCTGATTTTAGTAATCAAGAACAAGCTTTTGAAAATCCACCTTTGTATGCTCATATTCGGGTTTGTATTCGTCCTTTACCTTTAGCAAATTTTCCCGAACCGAGTTTATTTTTAGAGCAGGCTTATGATTTTATGTTGAACCAGCCTTATCGAGTCAGGGTACTTAAACTCAACATTATTAACAAGAGAATAGAATTAGAAAATTATAAACTAAAAGAAGATGACCGATTTTTAGGAGCATCCCGTGACTTAGAAAAATTGCAAAAACTTACCCCTGATTATATAGAATTAATGGAGGGTTGTGATATGTTTGTAGATTGGACAGGAAGCAGTTTTAAAGGAGTGGTTAAACCTGGTAAAAACTGTCGTGTTGTCCGTAATGGAAAAGAAAGCTATTTAGAAAATAGTTTTGAAGTGGATGAGCAAAAATTAATCAGTCTAGATCGGGGTTACGATCCTGTTACCCATGAATTGCTTTGGGGCTCAGTTGCGGGTGCTTTTAATTTTAAACGTCGACAAAGTTTTGCTAATGAGGTGGAATTCTAAACAATTTTTTTAGCTAGTTTAGGTAACTTTGACCTCTATTAAATACTTTAAAAACTGTGATTTAATGGGGAATGGGGATTTTTTGAGAATTTATTCTCTCTTCCTATCATTGCGGTAACAGTTAATCAGAATGTAAAATTTAGAATTACTGATCCCTCAATTTGGAGGCTTGGAACCCTTTTTTCGGTCAGACGAATAAAACAAACTGTTCAATCTTTTTGAGATTCTTCTTTATTGGAAACTTCTGATCTTTGATTCTGATTTAAACCTGTTATTTCTTCAGGGCTGTTGTTAGTTTTAATAAAAGAAGAGGGAATCGAACTAGGGTTAGAGGCAGGGGAACATAAAGAAGATGAATCAATATTATTTCCCCTTTGACTAACTCCATAACAACTAGGAGAAGCATGAACATTACTGATAATCATTGTAGCTCCAAGCAAAGAAGAAATGATGATAATTCCCGTTGTTAAAAGTGGTTTCATAACATTGACCTATCATTTAGATAATTATTCATTGCGATCCTAATCGTTAACGCAATCATAGACATCGCCAAATTTACTGAAAATAGTTCAGTTCCAATTTTTGGTTATTTCTCACTTAGGTTGAATTACTGTGGGAACTAATTCTAAGATTTGAGCCACAATTTCCTCAGGGGTTTGTTCTTCATTAATGATAATTTGTAAATCGCTTTGGGCATATAAAGAACGACGTTTTTCTAATAAAGATTGTAACTTTGAACTTAAATCAGTTTCTTGTAATAGGGGACGAGTATTATCTCTAGCTAGACGTTTGGTTAGAATAGGAATAGAGGTATCTAACCAAACAATCAAACCATGATGT
Organism: Crocosphaera sp.; assembly: GCA_030064935.1. Classification (GTDB taxonomy): domain Bacteria; phylum Cyanobacteriota; class Cyanobacteriia; order Cyanobacteriales; family Microcystaceae; genus Crocosphaera. The sequence continues at coordinate 33,449 of JASJEA010000002.1, forward strand.
AAATAACCCCAATTTTTAGGTTTTGAAACGATACCTCCTCCCGTCGCAATTACGCTTTTAGTACAAGCGGATAACTCTGACAAGATCTGACTTTCAATCTGACGAAACTCTTCCTCTCCTTGGGTGGCAAAAATATCATTAATACTTTGTTGTGTCACTCGTTCAATTAACACATCACTATCAAAAAAACGATAATTTAAACGTTGGGCTAACTTTTGTCCCACCGTAGTTTTACCGGTTCCCATCATACCAACTAAAAAAATACTAAGCCCTTGGAGTAATTGCTGCATGATTATGATCTGTTCTATGCGTAAACCTAGGTCAATTATCCTTCCAAACCTGCCAATACTGGGCAGGTTTTAACTAAAATTTATGTTGTAGGGAAAATTTAGAATTCAGAAGGCACAAGTTTAGAAGTTTTAAAAATAACAAGAATAAATTGTTTGTTTTTTTATTTCCATAAATTATTGATAACTTAATGCCATTTAGTGAGCAATAATAGTCAATTTAAAAATCATTGAAACTTAATTATAGACTCTACATTCTACATTCTACATTGCCCGAATGAAGTCATTTTAGATCAAAACTTAGGTGCGATTGCTAACTCCCCTTGGAACTCAGGCAAGAATTATGTTAAATTTCCTAATGAGGTACTCTGCTTACTTAAATCTCGACTTTAGACTTTCAGTTGAGATGCTCAAACAAGCAACGGCATAGTAAACTATCCATACCATTCAATTATCCATCGTTCATTCGAGAGCGGATTATAGCTTAAATGTTCTCTAAACAAGTCACAGATTCCCCAGTTTATAAGTGGTTCAATGATCGTCTAGAAATACAAGCCATTTCCGACGATATTACCAGTAAATACGTGCCCCCCCACGTTAATATCTTCTACTGTCTTGGTGGTATTACCCTAGTATGCTTTCTGATTCAGTTTGCTACTGGGTTCGCCATGACCTTCTACTACAAACCTACTGTAACCGAAGCCTTTGCTTCTGTTCAGTACATCATGAACGAAGTTAACTTCGGTTGGTTGATTCGTTCTATCCATCGCTGGTCCGCTAGTATGATGGTATTAATGATGATTCTTCACGTCTTCCGCGTGTATTTAACTGGTGGCTTTAAAAAGCCCCGTGAGTTAACCTGGATGACAGGTGTTATCTTAGCGGTTATTACCGTTTCCTTCGGGGTAACAGGATACTCCCTGCCTTGGGACCAAGTAGGTTACTGGGCGGTTAAAATCGTCTCTGGTGTCCCTGCTGCGATTCCCGTGGTTGGAGATCAAATGGTAGAACTCCTCAGAGGTGGTCAAAGTGTTGGGCAAGCAACCTTAACCCGTTTCTATAGTCTCCATACCTTCGTTTTCCCTTGGTTAATTGCAGTCTTCATGTTAGCCCACTTCTTAATGATTCGTAAGCAAGGGATTTCTGGTCCTTTGTAAAGCGTATCTGAAGTAACAAACGGTGATCAGTGAACAGTTAATTATGGGAAAATATTGCATAATTAATCACTGATCATCCGTATTCGGATAAAAACCTGCTGATCCTCTATTTCGATAAGGAGAAATCTATAAATGGCCATTGAAAAAAAGCCAGATCTAAGCGATCCTAAATTGCGTGCCAAGTTAGCCCAAGGAATGGGTCACAACTATTACGGTGAACCCGCTTGGCCTAATGACTTACTCTATGTATTCCCTGTCGTTATCTTCGGAACAATTGGTTTAGTAACTGGTTTAGCGGTACTTGATCCCGCTTTAATCGGTGAACCTGCTGATCCCTTTGCGACTCCCCTAGAAATTTTACCTGAATGGTACTTATACCCCGTTTTCCAAATTTTACGGGTTCTTCCTAACAAGTTACTCGGAATTGCTTGTCAAGCAGCTGTTCCTTTAGGTTTATTGTTGATTCCTTTCATTGAAAGTGTCAATAAGTTCCAAAACCCTTTCCGTCGTCCCGTTGCTACTGCAGTTTTCCTCTTCGGAACTGTAGTAACTCTGTGGTTGGGTGCGGGTGCAACTTTCCCCATTGATGAGTCTTTAACCTTAGGCTTATTCTAAGATCACCAACCCATAAGGTTTTGTACCTGTGATTGATGCTACTCCTATTTAGGAAAAATCAATCACAGGTATTTTGGTTAGGGTTTGCTAAATATCCCTCTTCTGTCACTTTCCTAAATTATGACGAATTTCCGTCATTACAGCCAAGGATACCTAACGAGAGAATCAGGGTTTGATCCCCATTTTTCGGAGTCTGACAGAAGAGGGATATAGCGTTTCTCACTCTCATGAGGTACACTGATATCTTATTCCTAATAAATTCCTTAATGTCCCAATATTTTATCTCGAAGATGTTGAATTTTATCTCTATAAGTAGCAGCTTCTTCAAAAGCTAAGTTCTTCGCTGCTTCTTGCATTTTTTCTTCTAGTTGTTGAATCAATTCAGGGATTTTATCTAAAGGTAAATCGTCTGCTTGGGTATAAACTTCTTCTAATTGTTGATTATTCAAACGACGAGAGATATCTAGGAAGGATAAAATGGCATTGCTAGAATTTTTAATGATTGGTTTAGGGGTAATATTATGACGTTTATTATAAGCCATTTGAATGTTTCTTCTTCTTTCCGTTTCTTCTATGGCTTTAATCATACTATCTGTTAAATTATCAGCATATAAAATGGCTTGGCCATTAATATGACGCGCCGCCCTACCAATAGTTTGAATTAAGGATTTTTCTGCCCTTAAAAAACCTTCTTTATCAGCGTCTAAAATAACCACCAAAGATACTTCTGGTAAGTCTAATCCTTCCCTTAATAAATTGACTCCAATTAAAACATCAAATTCCCCATTTCTTAAAGCCTGTAAAATTTCGATACGTTCAATAGATTTAATCTCTGAATGTAAATACTGTACTTTAACCTCTCTTTCTTGAAAATAATCTGTTAAATCCTCTGCCATACGTTTTGTTAAGGTTGTGATCAATACTCTTTCTTTTAGTTGAACTCTTTGTTTAATTTCCCCTAATAAATCATCTACTTGCCCTTCGGTTGGACGAACAAAAATTTCAGGATCTAATACTCCTGTGGGACGAATAATTTGTTCAATAATTCTGTCTTCTGATTGTTCTATTTCCCAGTTTCCAGGTGTAGCAGAAACAAAGATACATTGATTAACTTTTTTCCAAAATTCTTCAGCTTTTAAAGGGCGATTATCCGCCGCACTCGGTAATCTAAAACCATGATCAATTAATACTTTTTTCCTAGCTTGATCACCGTTATACATTCCCCTAATTTGAGGTACAGTTACATGAGATTCATCGACAATTAATAACCAATCTTTGGGGAAATAATCAACTAAACATTCTGGTGGTGAACCAGATTCTCTTCCTGCTAAATGACGGGAATAATTTTCAACTCCATTACAATAACCCACCTCTCTTAAAAGCTCTAAATCATAACGGGTTCTTTGATCAATTCTTTGTGATTCTAACAGTTTTCCTGCTGTTTCTAAGGATTCTACTTGTTCTTTTAATTCTATTTCTATCCCTTGACAAGCTGCTTCTAGTTGTTCTTCCGGCGTTACAAAATGTCGTGCGGGATAGATATTAATAGTTTTCAGACTGTTTAAAATATCTCCTGTAACCGGATCTAGATAACGAATAGCATCAATTTCATCTCCAAAAAATTCAACTCTAATTACCCTATCTTCATAAGCAGGAACAATCTCTAAAACATCTCCTTTGACTCGAAACTTTCCTCGTTGCAATTCCAGATCATTACGAGAATATTGAATAGTAACTAAAGCTTTTAAAAGTTGTCTTTGATCCATTTCTTTTCCCACAACTAAAGGAACCGAAGCTTTTAAATATTCGGCTGGCATTCCTAAGCCATAAATACAACTAATAGAAGCAACAACAATCACATCTTTTCGCTCAAATAATGATCGAGTTGCTGAGTGTCTTAACATATCAATTTCATCGTTGATAGAAGCACTTTTTTCGATATAAGTATCACTAACAGGAATATAAGCTTCAGGTTGATAATAATCGTAATAACTAATGAAATATTCTACAGCATTATCAGGAAAAAATTGTCTTAATTCGTTACATAATTGAGCAGCTAAGGTTTTATTATGGGCTAAAACTAAAGTTGGTTTGCCGATGTTTTCAATCACGGAAGCAATAGAAAAGGTTTTACCTGTTCCCGTTGCCCCTAATAGGGTTTGAAACCTATTTTTTTCTTGTATAGATTTTGTTAATTGCTTAATGGCTTGGGGTTGATCCCCTGTGGGTTGAAAAGGAGCTTTTAGGTTAAAAATAGTGGAAGTAATCATCAAAAATAATTAATAATTTTTATCAATTTTTAGTTAGTTTATTCTTCTTTATTTCCTCTACTTAAATAACGAACTTCTTCGAGTAAAATATTGGTTTGTGTACTGAAATCGTCATGATCTTCTAGCATCTTATTAACTAGTTTCTTGCTTTTAAAAATTAAACATAAATGCTCAAAGTTTATTGATGTAAGTATTTTTTATACTCAGTTTATTCTTGGCTAAAGTTTACCTTGAAATATTTTGAGGGAACAAAAATTGGATTAGAAATTAGTATTAATTCCCTGAATTAGTATCACAGGGTGGGCGCGAGGATATGGTGATCCTGGAAATTGTGAAAAGCAAACACGACTACCCACGGTAGGTTTATTGCCGTAAACGCTATCAAAATGGAAAAATATTTTTTGCTTTTTATCATCACTTTCAATGCTTCCCCAATTATATTTGGGATGCAAATATCCACAAGTCCCTGTTTGGCGTTTGACAATTGGATAACACAATTTTTCACATAATTGAACTAACTCTTGGGCAGTTGGACGATCATCAGATTTTTTTTGTAAACATTTTATGATCAATTGATATAATTCGTTTCCAAGAGATTGAAATTGTATATTTTTATCAATATAAGTTGGTTTTGAAGGCGTTTTTGCTACCAGAATATTAGGAACAGCAGCTAAACCAAAACCGAAAGGTTTTTGTCCACTAATTAACTCATACATCATTGCCCCTAAAGCCCAAATATCTGAAGGTTTACCGGCATTACGAGAGTCTTGAATCATTTCAGGTGCCATGTATGGCAAGGCTCCCATAACTGTAGCAGATGCAGAGGTGGATGAGTCACCACCTTCAACAGCATTGACAATTTCTTCTTCAGCCATTTTTGCAATGCCAAAGTCCGTAATTTTAATCTCTGACAAATCAAAATCCCCCACAAACATGACATTACTTGGCTTAAGATCTCGATGAATCACACCAGCATCATGAGAAGCAGCAATACCTTTAGCTAGATAATGAAGAATTTTAGCAGTCAAATAGGGATCAATTAATCCAAGTTGTTGTAAAAGTCCTTCTTTTAAATCTTTTCCTGATATAAATTCTTCAATCAAGTAGGAAGAGGAGGATGTTTCAATATAATCTAATGTTTTTGCCACATTGGGATGATTAACCCTTGCACTAACGACAGCACTACGTTTAAAACGTTTCTGAGCAGATGAATTTTTAGGAACTTTCAGAGCAACTTCTCTTGTTAAAACTGAATCTGTTGCACAGTATACTTGCTGCATTCCTCCTTCTCCAACAAAACGGAGAATTTCATATCTGTTATCAATACGATCCCCTAATTTATGAAGTTTATCCCCTGTCATAAAACAACCTCTGGATTAGATATATCAAATGTAATAAATAATCTTGAAGAATCTTTTTCTCCAAGTGTAATAACACAGTCTTTGGGAAGTGAACGTCCTTTTTGAGCAGGAATATTATTGATAAAAACGGCTCCCTTAACTAGATCAATAATAAAGTTTAAGCCATCATATTTGATATGTATTGACCCATAATTAGGAACATCAAGTTTAGCAACTTGCTTTATCTTTTCGATCACATATTCTTGATTACCTGAAATTAATAAACCACGATGTTGCCCTAATAGTAAATAATTACCAATTAAGTTTTTAACCTCTAACATTGTAGGACGATTAACTGGATTTTCAGCTAATGTTTTATCAAGAATATCACAAATTGCACTGGGAAGATCCAACCCAAAAGATGAAAAACTGGGAATTTGTTCAATTTCTGGAGGAATTCTTAATAACTGTTTTGGAAAATGTTGTCCGGAAATATACCAAGCTATTATTCCAAAAGCATAAACATCTATGGCGTTTGTAAATGATACCTGACCTGATTTATATAATTCAGGAGCAGCAAACCCAGGTGTGCCAGTAAATCCCAGAGTAGAATCATTTTGTCCAGAAAACCTAGCTAACCCAAAATCAAAAAGTTTAATAATTCGTGATTGATCAAATTTCATATTATTCGGTTTAATATCTCTATGAATTAAACCTTGAAAATGAATATCACTAATTCCAGAAGATATTTGATAAAGAAGTTTTAAATAATCATTACTAGATAAAGTATTGTTCTCAACAAAAGAAGTTAAATCTTCTCCTGGAACATATTCCTGGACAATACCAATCTGTTGATCAGATTGGCTCATAAAAATATCATAAATTTGAACAACGTGCTTTGATCTAATTTTTTGTAAAGCAGCTATTTCATCTAGTAATCGTCTCTGATTTTCTACTTCATTAATAAATTTAATAGCCACAATTCGCTCAAGATTTTGATCTTTGCAACAAATTACTTTGCCCATTCCACCTACAAATGCAGTTGGTGTATCAATGGGTATATACCGAGGTGGTATTTGACTAGACATAATAATTAAGCCTCCTCAGAAAGTTCAATATTAACTTTCGGAGTCTGTTTTTCATCATCTTCCTTGTTGTGATTCACTGTTGTATTCTTAGTCATTTTTCTATTCGATTTATTCATCGGTTTATTTGATTCTTTTACACCTACTGTGTTCGACGCTGTTTTACTAATTGTTTTATGTTGGGTGCGATTAGAAGGTTCTAGCTTTGGTTTATTAGAGCCATTGGATTCTCTTGGTTGGGGGAAAAAAGTAGCTTGTCCATTAATACTGAATACATCAATAAAATCAATTTCTGATGTTTCTTTCCCGTGGGGAAAAATGTGATCGGTTCTTAAAATTGCTGCGGTAGCATTATCTTTTCCCCCAATCCATTCTGAAAACTGTGTTAGTCTAGTCACTGTTTCTTTGGCATTATGAGCATGACTAATTAATGCTCTAAATACATCATTAGTAATACCGTGAGAACCGTCAGAAGTAAGAAGTAACCATTCAATATTATCAAAAGATTGGAGATCGACACGATTAATGATTATACCTTCTCCCATCCCTATGAATTGTACTAATTGTCTAAACTCAGGAGGAGGAGACTTAATATTATGTTCAGCGAGTTGTTCTTCGAGGGTATCATCAGTGCTAATTTGTTTTATTTCACCACTTTTAAGAACAGCATAAATTCGACTGTCTCCCACATTGATAGCGGCATATTCATCTGTTCCTCTAAAAGCGATTGCCGATAAGGTTGAACCTCCCTCACTTTTAAATTCTGTATGTACTGTTTGATTAGCGTACATAGCAGCTTGTTGAAGTTTTTCCGCTAGTTTAGAAGCTTCACTATGATAAAGACTAGAAATAAAAGCACTAACGGCTAAAGTTGCACAACGACCTCCCGCAACCATACCTCCCATTCCATCACATAACACCAGAGCGATAATGGAGGGTTGCTTCTGATTAGAAAATTGCATCTTAACAAAAACCGTTCGGTCTTGATTTTCAGAACGTTGACCCAATGAACTACTGAGGGCAATTCGTCCCGATTCCAGTATAATAGAGCCGTTTTTCTCTCCATTACTTAACCAATTGGATATTCTGTCCTTTATATACTTATACAATTGATCCTCTGCTACGCTTAATTTGCCAGTTTTTGCAATTTGTGACCAACACTTATTCCATTATACTTAATTTAACCTTTCTCATCAAAATTAACTCGTTTATATAACTCATCTAAACTAATTTGAAAACTAACGGAATTTAAAGATAAATTAGCATCTTTGGTTTCATATTCAGTCAACATCCATTGATGTTCAGAAGTTTTCACAAAATGCTCAACTAAAACACTATATTGATCGATTAAAACATACTCCTTAAACTCACGAATCGAGCGATAAAAACGAAACTTATCTCCCCTATCTCTTGCTTGAGTTGACTTAGATAAAACCTCTACAATAATCTTAGGATTCGTAATCGTAGTTGTTCCTGGGGCTTTATAAACAGGTTGTTCTTGAACTACCATAATATCAGGATAGGTATACTCACTATAATCAGGAATCCATAAACGAACATCTCCCATATAAACTTCATGATTTTGGTCTTCTAAAGCAAGTAAAAGTCTTGCATAAAGTTTTCCAGCTAATTTATTATGATTAGTGGTTCCTCCAGTCATCAGAATAATTTCCCCATTACGATATTCATGTTTTTCAATTGACTCCTCTTCTAACTCTAAATATTCTTCTGGGGTATAATTTTTTTTTTCTGATGCAATGGTCATCATACGTTTCCTCAATTTTTTAAATAATCATCACTTTATTTTAACAAATTTTTTCTAAAATTTTGGTACTCTTTCGTTTTCATACCTTGTTGTAATACTTCTAGAACTTTCAATAAATTGCCTGTTAATAATGCTTGTATATCAAGCCATAAACCAGGATAAATATCACTCTTGATAACGCCATCTTGATTCGCAATCAGTTGAATATATTTCCCTTTTTTGAAAGAAAACCAATCAATTTCATTGTCATAAACTCGCCATACTAAATATTCTTGAACTTGATTCCGTTCGTATGCTTTAAATTTATCATGTAAATCAATAGAAACCGTACTAGCCGCCATTTATACTATTAATTCTGGCGCGCATTCTACATAATCATCTTCACTAATGCTTGATTTTCCTTCGTGATCTATACGCAGTAAAGCATCAGGTTGAGGAACATTTTTTTGATCTAATCTTACCGTTGCATTATCAGCTAATTCAACTCCTGGGGTTGCTGCTTCATACTGGGCTAACCAACCAATAATATGAGCATGGGGTTTACCATGTTGTCTAAATCTTAAGGCAGCCGGCATATAAACTAAACCCTCAATTAATTCAGCTTTTTTAACATTAGACATTAATTGATAGCGATTTTCAAATTCTAAAGCAGTTAAGCGATCGCCATTTTCTAAAGGGGGAATATCTGGAGCAGATTTTATTAAATTTGAATTCATAACTAGAGTTAAAGCTAAACTAATGAATCAATAATATTATCATTTTTTTATTTTCAAAATTAAGTAAGGTGGGCAATGCCCACCCGAACCATTAACTAGCAGAAACTTTCAAGGTTTTTAGATCAGTTAAATCTCCTTCTAAAGCCACACCTCGACCATTAGCAAAGAGATGACGGACAATTTTATAAACAGATTCTACCTCATCAGGAGAACCTGCTTTTGCTGCTAAAGTTGCCATATCTAAAGGTGATGATGTTTCTTTAATCACCGTTTGTACTTGAGTTTGTAATTCCAAAATAGATGCAGCCATCTTCTTACCAGCTTCTACCCCAGGCTGATGATAAGCATTAATATTTACCAAAGAAGCATAGAAACTAACCGTTCTTTCATACAAAGCAATTAATGCTCCAACGGTACGAGGATTAACTTGAGGAATGGTAATGGTAATAGAATCACGGTTGTTCTCATATAATGCTTGTCTGGTTCCTTGTAAAAACCCTGATAAAAAGTCCCCTGATGTTACTCCAGGTTCCAACTCAAAAACCTTTTCCCTCCCATCTTCTAATACTTCAATCAAGGTAGCAAAAAAGTTAGGCACCCCTTCCCTTAATTGCTGTACATAAGCGTGTTGATCTGTCGATCCTTTGTTACCATAAACTGCAATTCCTTGATAAACAGTATTACCATCAAGATCCTTTTCTTTCCCCAAAGATTCCATCACTAATTGCTGTAAATAACGACTAAACAACAGCAAACTATCTTTATAGGGAAGAACCACCATATCTTTTGCTCCCTTACCATTGCCCGAATAATACCAAGCCAAAGCCAATAAAGCTGCGGGGTTGGTTTTGAGATCCTTAACCCTTGTCGCCTCGTCCATTTCCTTGGCACCGGCCAACATTCCATCAATATTGATCCCTTGTAGGGCTGCGGGTAATAAACCGACGGCAGACAGTTCCGAAGTTCTTCCCCCCACCCAGTCTTGCATAGGAAACCTAACCAACCAGTTATCCTTGACTGCGATTTGATCCATTTTACTGCCTGGCATAGTGACGGCCACTGCATGGGGTTCAAACTCTAATCCTTTGCTTTCGTAAGCGTGTTTGACTTCTAACATCCCGTTACGGGTTTCTGGGGTTCCTCCCGATTTGCTGGTAATGAGAACTAGGGTACTTTTTAGGTTATCTCCAATCTTCATCAGGGTACTATCGATACCCGCAGGATCGGTATTATCGATAAAATGAATGGTCATGGGTGGCTCATCAGAGGTTAAAGCCTCAGCTACAAACTGGGGTCCGAGGGCTGAGCCCCCAATACCGACAGACAGGATATCCGTAAATTTCTCTGCTGTGGGAGGTTTGATAGTTCCCTGATGTACTTTTTGAACAAATTGAGCAATATTAGCTAAAGGTTCGGTAATTTCTTTTTTTGCTTCTTCATTGGGGGCTAATTCTGGGTCCCGCAACCAATAATGTCCCACCATCCGCCCTTCATCAGGGTTAGCGATCGCCCCACTTTCTAGGGCTTCCATATCTGCAAACGCTTTCTCAAATTTCGGGGTCAGTTGTTTCACCAAGTCTTCATCGAAGCGCATTCGGCTAATATCAACGTAAATTCCTAATCCTTCGTGATAATAAAGCCAGTCTTGGTAACGTTGCCACAATTGTTGTTTATCCATAGAAAATATTGCGCCAGTTCTTTACGAATGGGGAATTTTTTCACACTCCCTCAATCAATCATAGATATATTTGCTAGGGAAATGGGGTTAAGATTTCGTTATTTTTTTAACGATTACTTATTAATTTTTAGTTATCAATTGATTGAATTTTCTATTTTTTTGTAAACTATTGATCATAATTTCTATTTTTCTTAACACCAATTCATTCTGATACCACAAAAAAACTCACTTGTTAGATTTATAATCTTTTTTTAATAAAGCAATCTAACCTTTGACAGAAAAACAAAATTTCAAGCCTCCAACTTGAGGGCTCGGTAATTCTAAATTCTGATTTACTCTCTAGCATAAACTTGAAAAAAAAGATAGATTATTGTAAAGTTTATTAAGACTGCATTAAATTCACAATTTAATATTTGCCTTTATCCAATTTCAATGAATTTATTAGATCACAGCCAACCCATATTTAGACAAAAACAGAAGAATCTCTATTATCAGGAATATCAATCGTTAGTAAATTTTTACTTAAAAATTGCCGGAAAGACCGTATATTCTGGACTTTATAGCTGCTTAGACCAAGTTTTTATCATTTGGGGCTTGATCACGGCTGCCATTTTTGTCACAGCCCAATTTTCTACTCTTAGCTGGACAACTCAAGCTATCATCTGGTCAATTTTGACAATAGCAGGAACCTTGGCGATGATGATTCTTACCCATTTTTGGGTTCGTCTCAGAAAGCTTAACTGGCTTTTATATACCTGGGTGATTTTAATGATAGGGGGTGTTATTCTGACAGACTGTGGTATTTTCCTAGGATGGGGTTGGGTGTTGATCAACCTATCTCATTTGTGGTTAGGATTGTGTAGTATTGGTTATATTATTACCAGTGTCGCACTTCATTCCCGTGCTTTATTGTTAGTGGGGTTAGGGCATTTACTGGGTGTGGCCATATTACCCTACGTTATGGGTTGGCAATTTTTAGCGACAGCTATCATCATGGCAGCAAGCCTACTCATTTTGGCAGAAACTCAATGGGATCATAGCTAATCGAGAACCGTTAGCCCCTGTAAATAATCACTTAACTGACGATCATGATCGTGAGAGAGATTGCCCAGAGGTAGATTATCCCTAGAAAAAGCCTCAATTCCCATCACTTCCAACTTATCTTCTATCTTAAATTCTCCCGTGACTTCTGCTTCAATGAGAACGGAGATCGAGTGGATTCGAGGATCTCGGTCGACAGAAGAATAAACCCCGACTAAACGACGAACCTTAAATAAATCTAAACCCGTCTCTTCCTTCAATTCACGCGTAGCCGCCGTTAAAATATCCTCTCCCCAGTCTACAATACCTCCAGGAAGTCCCCATCGTCCCGTATCTTTTCGTTGGATCAAAACAATACGCCCATCAGAAAGGATAGGAATAACCGTTGCACCTGTAATGGGATGGCGAAAAATAATGCCCATAACAGTTTTTGCGTATCGCCATATTTGACCTATCTCCATACCATAAGCCCATTAAAGTTTGGCAGAATTAATTATAGCAATCCATTCATCATTGTGCTAGAAAAGTTACGGGGTTGGATAAGAACGATTACGGCCTTCCATTTTAGCCCGATAGAGGGCTTGATCCGCTTTTTCTAGGAGGGTTTTGCGGGAAAACGATTTATCGGGAACCATGCTGGCTGAGCCACAACTGACGGTAACATAGTCGCCTATTTGAGAGGCAGTATGTTCTAGCTTTAATGAGCGAATTTGTTCACAAATTCTTTGAGCAACCTGCATGGTTGCAGCCGGGTTAGAATTCGGTAAAACAACAATAAACTCCTCTCCGCCAAAACGGGCAGCCAAATCTGTTTTTCTTACTGCTTGTAAAATCCCTTTGCTAACTTTTTGAAGACATTTATCACCAGTGGGATGACCATAATGATCATTATAAAGTTTAAAGTAATCCACATCACATAAAATAATCGATAAAGGGCTCTTTTTTTCCTTATGCTGTTCCCATAATTTGGCAAAATGACTATCAAAATAACGACGGTTATGAAGGGTGGTTAAAGAATCAATAGAAGCTAATTTTTGCAAAGCAAAATTCTGATAACTAGGAATGGCTAGGACTGATACCCCTAAGGCAAAACCGGGAGCAATTAGTATCACCCATAAACCATTCAAAAAAGCATAATAGGAAACGCCCATTAAAATCAAACTAGGCATTACTAAACTGAGCAACAGAAAAGCAAGAAAGACAAAAATATTAAATTTGCTATCACGGTTAATGACTAAATGCCAGCTTACCATTCCCCCAATCAAAGACCAAGTTAAAATCCATAACCATTCTAAAGTCTCTGGCATTACCTTGATTAAAGGTCGTCCTTCTAAAGCCGCCGCCAAGATTTGACTACTGATATTAGCATGAATGATGACTCCTCCTGTCCGTAAAGGATAAGGGTTGAAGAAACTACTGTAAGGGGTAAAAAATTGATCGTTTAAACTCTCAGCAGTCGAGCCGATAAAGACAATACGATCGCGAATTAGATGAGGAGCAAACTGATTCCTTAATAAATCTTGCAGAGGAATTTTTGAAAATACGTTTTTAACTCCTCGATAATTTAAAAGAATTTGATACCCCCCATCATCGGCCCTTAAGTAACCACCGTCATTCTTTCTTAAGGGTTTAATGATAGCTTTTCCTAACTTTAGTGTCGACCCATTTGTATCAGGGACAGAGGTCAACTCAATACCCTCTTTTTCCAAATATTGTAGGGCAGCTTTGGTTCCCAAAGATAATTGAATGTCTCCTTCTTTTCGTCGAACTGATAGTAAAGCCCGACGGACTTTACTATCAGGATCAACAACGATATCAGCCAAAGCAACTTGTCCTTTTTCCGCTAGAATTGGGGGAGGGGCAACCGGTCGCCCACTGACTTTTTCCACACCAATTAAATTGGGAGTTGTCTGAAAAACAGCCTCAATCTCATCTCTTCCAGGTTCTACCACTAAATCTCGATAAATATCTAAGGCAATGATGCGAGGATTTTCTGCTTTAATAATGTTGATGGCTTGGGCAATGGTTTGATCTGATAAAGGCCATTGATTTAACTCGGTTAAATCTGCTTCATCGATGGTAACAATGGTAATTCTTGGGGAGATTGTTTCTGGGGGACGAAGGCGAAAGAAGTTATCATAAGCTGCCCATTCCAGAATTTGAAAAATACCTACATGATTAATAGTAAGGGTAATTAGAGTGACAGTAGGACAGGTAATCAAAACGGCTTGCCAGTCTTGATAAAATTGTTGAATTTTTGAGCCAATATTTACAAATAATCGTCTCATTAGCTTAAATAATTATAATAAATAATTAATTAAAAGGAATTCATAATTAGTATTTTTAAAAGTTTTCAAAGGTTGAGGGTAAAAAGTAATAAGTTGACTCATTACTTTTTACTAACGACTTATTTGAGTTATTTACTAGCAATAATGGGCTGAGAAGCAATATCACCTAAATTGCCAGAGTTGAGAACAGTAGACCAAATACGATTTAACTGAGCATTATGAGGATCTTTTGTCTTCATTGCCATGAGAACAGCTAACATATCATACCAGAGTCCCTCATTTCCTAACAAGTTAGCTTGTTCTAAAGAAGGATTTTGCTGCCAATTATTTAACTGAGTGGTCAAATTTTGAGTAGGATTAACTCGACGAATGGTTCCCGTCACTGTAGGACTATCAGGGAGTAATTTATCGCCACAGATTATGGCAAAAGACCATTTATACTCAGTTCCCACGGCCAAAGGAGGAGCCTCTGCCGGCAAAGAAATTTTGACAATCCCTCCTTTGTTGTTTAAAGATAAAAAGGTTTGATAATGGTGTTGATTTTTGTCGTCTTGTAAACTAACAAAAGCTTTTTTCGCCGTAGTTTGGGGAATATAAACAAAAAGGGAAGCTTGGGGTTGCATTGTCAATCTTTGGACATTTGGGGGAACCACTGCCGTTAAATAAGGGTTGAGATTTTTATCATCTCCAGGACATTTTCCTCCATCACGGGAGGCTCCCCCTTGAGAGTCTTTCGGGCGATCGCCACTGGGAGGAACAAAAGTCACATTACTGGCAAACAATTCTCCTTGAGTAGCGTTGGCCTGAACAACTGCCAGAGGATTAAGGAACAGTGTGGTAGATAGGAGACTAAAGACAAAAGAAGTTTGTAAAGGTTTCAGTGTCATCGCGTAAAAAAGAGTGAGGTTAAATCATGTCAGCCCCGTCTAAAGCCAATTACCGACTAAGATAAAAGCTGACCAATAAAAAGGATGAGAAAATTCAGGCGAGTGCAATAGGGAAAGTTGCGCTTGACGCAACGCTTCTGCTTTGTTTTGTGATGCAACCGTAGGTTGATTGAGGTTCCGATAGAGTTCGGTCATCAATTGTGCCGTTGATTGGTCTTTAACGGACCACAGGGTTGCGATGGTACTGCGGGCTCCAGAACGAACGGCCATACCTGCTAATCCCAGCGCCGCTTGTTTATCGCCGCTAGCGGTTTGACAGGCACTTAAGACCAATAATTCCACAGGATTATCGGTATTTTGTTCACGAGTCCGCAGAATCCTTTGAAAGTCCCGAACCCTGATGGTATCTTCCCAGGCAAGCACAAAGGTTTCATCAGGGTTGGAACTAAACTGTCCGTGAGTTGCTAAATGCACCACCGCTAATGGGGAGAGAGTGAGGGCATCTTGAAACTGACGACGGGTAAATTGTTGATTGAGAAGTTGTTCGGTGGGGATTTCTTGACCAATTTCTTGTACTTCGATTTCTACTCCAGGTAAGGCAGAAAACCCTTGATTAGCTTCACTGACTCCTGCGACTACCGCTTGTAATAATTCCGGGGCTAAATTTCTAGGATCAACCAATTGTAATCCTGGGGCTAAGGCCACTTGATAGTTTTCGATTAAATATTGTTGCCCATCGTGAAGGGCTGCCATAGGTAGGTTACGAAAAACCCCATCTAAGACAAAGACTAGGGTTTGGATTTCTGCTTGAGCGAGTTGGGGTTCAATAGGTCGAATTAGCCAATCATACATCTGTTGGGATAGGGTGAGACGTATTTGATTAGAAAAGGCAGGGTTGAGGGCTTGTAGGAGTTCTTCTAAGGTGTTTTCTACGGCTGTTTGAGATTGGGGAATTTCGTGATAGGTGAGGGGTTGACCGGCAACAGAAACAATAACCCCCAGGCGATCGCTTAAAATAATGGGATAAATTACCGCAGCCTTGGCATCAATCTCATCAATTTGTTTCGGTTGTGCATCTAAACAGGCTTCACGAAAGAAATTTTCCAGTTCTGCTAGTTGTAAGGATTCAATCACCTCTCTGGCTTGGATTAAATTGGTTTGAGGAATGGCTTGGCCTGGGGTTTCTGGAGTTAAGAGCAGACTAACTAAGTTTCGATATACAGGTTCAACGCTGTTACGGAAGGAAAATTGTACCCCGGCATCGATGGCTACTAAATCGTTACGAATGGTTTGTAGGGTTTGCACGGCTGCTTTATTGGTAGCGATGGCCCCTTGACGGTTTCCTTGTACTTTGAGCAGTCGACTGAGTTGCCATTGCCATTGATAGGCCATATCATTGCCTTTAATATCTTGAGCTAGTTGTAAGGCTTGTTCGGTCAAGGGTTGGGCTGTTTGCCATTCTTGTTGCTGTTCGTATAATTTTCCTAGGGTTCCCAAAGCATAAGATGTTGCGCGAGCATCGTTTAAGTCTTTTGCCTGTTCTACGGCTTGGCTTAGGGGTTCAAAAACGGTTTGGGGGGAAACCTTTTGGGTTGCCAATAATTTCAGTAAACTTTCTCCTAAGTTAACGTAGGCGTAAACAGTGCGACGACTGGGGGGTAAGTTGGCCATTTTCCGTTGTAGAGAAGGCAACAGGGTTAAGGCTGTTTGCTCTTGATCTTGATTAATTAAGAGACGAAATTGATTGAGTTGCGCTTCAATTTGTAATCCAGGGTTGAGAGCAGTTTGCCCTGCTTGTTGATAGAAATTGAGGGCTTGAGTGGTTTGTTTGGCCGCTTGAGAGACGTTCCCCAGGTTGAGTAAGGCCGCCCCTTGATCATCGGCACTATTGAGGGTTCGAGCCAGGGTTAAGGCTTCTTCTAGGATAGTTTGTGCCTGTTCTAAGTTACCCACAGCTTGTAAGGCTAATCCTAAACCCTGTAATCCTCTGAGTTTGAGAATAGAATCTGCTTGCTCATCTAACTGTTGTTTGATCTGGGTTAATTGTTCTAAGGAACGACGATAAAGCCCTAAATTTTGTAGAGCCTGGGCCCGATTAATTCGAGTTCCTAAAACCCCGATTTGGTCTTGTCCTTGTTGATAGTATGTTTCGGCTTTCTTCCAGGTTTCTATGGCGGTTTGGGGTTCTCCTAAATTGAGGTATAAACTGCCTTGGGTGTTGAGACTTTGGCCATGAATGAGGGTGAGACGAGGGGTGTTAGGGGATAGGGTGTTAATGAGCCTTAGACTCTCTGTAATGGTACTTTGGGCTTCTTCCCATTGTCCTAGGGCCTGATGGGCTAAGGATAGGTAGTTTAAAGTAACAATTTGAGTGAGGGTATTTTCTGCTTTTTGAGCCGATTGTAATGCTTCTTGCCAATAGGCTATCGCTTGGCTATATTGTCCTTGTTGATAGAATTCTTGGCCTTGTTGCAAACTGCCTGTATTTTGAGTTTGGACGGTTTCTAGGGCAATCATCAAAGGTTTCTGTTGTGCTCTAGAGGGCAACCAAGGGTTTAAACTCATCACAAAAGTTACCAGTCCTAGGGTTAAACTAGAGACAAGGGGGGAGGATTCAAAAGATATCATCGGGTTAATTACTTTATTTCATGGATGATTAAGATCAGATTTAATGTTAACGATTTAGATTTAAAATGGGTATATGAATACCATGTCAATTGTAGAGAAAATAGATATTTTTAAGGATATCTAGAATTTTAAAAATATTAATTCTAAATTCTTAATTCTAAATTCATTTTGTATCTATTTTGTAACATCCCATACTAGCTTTTGACGAGACGGAATTCAACTAAATTTTAAAACTTAGATATTTCTAATTCAGTACAACTACGGAGGCTTTTATCCCTATTAGACTGTGGAGAATGCGGAGTTCTTTCTTGCTCATCCCCTTCTATTAAATTTCGCAAATCTTCCCAAATATTACGCCATCTTAAAGGTTGTTCTGGGTTATCAGGAATGCCACCTTTTCCGGTGCGAATAAATACATTGCCTTCATCAGCCGCACAAGCAATAACGATGAGATCACGGGGATCGATGGTATTTTCGGGTAGTCGATTAAACCCAGAGGTGGGATCTCCTTCTGGAACCCGAATTAATACCTCTCCACTAAAGGCCGGTCCCAACTCGGAGGTTACGGTAATATCAGATAATCGGGTTAAAAAGTCTCGAAACTCAATACCAAACACCCCTAAAGCATCAATAATAACCCTTCCTCCTTGACTTTGTTGAGCATTAGCGGTGATATCATTGTTTTCTGTGGGGAAACTCAAGAGAAAGTTTGTTGTAATGTTGATATTGCCCCCAGGTTCGGTTCCCAACCCATTTGTACTGATTAAACTGCCATTGCGTAAAAAGATTAAGGGTGATCTAATCGTAATGTTCCCTTCTCCTCCCGTTGCTGAGATAGTTCCTGAGTTTTGGGTGAAGGTTTGGGGGGAGGTGACTTGAATATTAATATTGCCCCCTGATGTCTCACTTGCGTTAGCAGTAATTTCGCTATTACTGAGGATATCTAAGCTTCCTGTGACTAACTCAATATTACCACCTCGGCCCACACCTTGGGCATTGGTACTAATGAGACTATTATTGCCCAGAGTCAGGCCGTTGGTGCGGATGGAGATGTTGCCATTACTGCCTACCAACGTATCGGCTGTAATCGTTCCACTATTGTCGAGAACAATGTTGTTAGCCTCGATATTAATGTTACCTGGTGCGCCCTGTCCGGGGGAGACATTTGTGTTACGACTGGGAAAATTCCCCACGTTAATCGTTGCCCCATTATCAATCTCTAAATTCCCCGTTGTGATGTTAACACTACCACCATTGCCTGTACTATTAATAGCATTGGCAAACAATCCACTGGCCCCGAAGCTAGTTTCTCCTGAGAGTTCCGTGGTTTGAGCAACAATGTCTAAATTCCCCCCATTGCCAAACCCGGCTGTACTAACAACAATTTGACCCCCTTCTTGAACGGTTAATTGTTGAGTATTAAGGCGAATATTACCCCCATTCCCTTGAGCATTTTCCAGAACGGCACTAAACAAACCACTGGCCGTCTGAGGAACTCCTCCAATGACTTGCACTTTTTGGGCATTAACAGTAATGTTACCCGCTTGACCTAACTCCGTGGTACTGGTGTTGATTTGACCCCCATCTCTGAGACTGAGGAGATTGGTATTAATGTTGATTTGACCTCCATTCCCTGTGAGATCATTGTCCGTGTCCTCAACACTTCCCACTTCGGAAATGATAGCACTAGGACGAAAATTTGAGATCCCCTGGATATCAATACTGTTAGCTTGGATGTCAATGGTTCCCCCATTGCCTGAACCCAGGGTTAAAGAACCAATTTGTGCCCCATTGGTAATCACTAAACCGCCTGTGTTGATCCGTAAACTTCCTCCATTGCCTGTGGCATCTGTTTCCACATTGCTCAAAATACCTGTGGGGTTCCCATTAGGGGCGTTTCCCGTTAAGGAAATGTTAGACGCATTGATAGTTGCACTGCCAGCGTTGCCGTTGGTAAAGGTATTAACGCTAATATTCGCTCCACCGCTCAAGGTAAGGTTGCCAGTATTGATTAATAGATTGCCCCCATTGCCTGTGGCTTCTGGTTGTACATTACCAAAAATCCCCGTCTGTGAGCCTGTAATGGGTGAAGTACCCCTCAAATCTATGTTATAAGCGTTTATGGTGGCACTGCCAGCATCCCCACTGCTAAAGGTGTTAACCCCAATATTAGCCCCATCGCTTAAGGTAAGGTTGCCAGTGTTGATTAACAGATTGCTCCCATTCCCTGTGGCACCAGTCTCCACATTACCAAAAATCCCTGTGGGTAGATTCGTAAGGGCTGAAATTCCTGACAAATAGATATTAGAAGCGTTAATGACGGCAACCCCTCCATCCCCACTGCCAAAGGTTCCGACGTTGATATTGGCTCCCCCTGACATTTGTAGGGTATTGGTATTAATGGTTAAGCTTCCCCCTGTTCCTGATGCGTTGACGGCGACAGCCCCAAATAAGCCACTCGGTACTGTTAATTGAGCGAATGGTAAAAAAGATGCTCCACTCATTAGAATATCTTGGGCATTTACCGTGAGGCTGCCTGCTTGCCCTGCACCAAAGGTATTCGCCCCTATTTGACCTCCATCACTGACAATTAAGCGTCCTGTATTTAATTGAATCGTGCCACCTTGTGCGCTAGGGGTACTACTGGAAGAAACATTGGCAAATAGGCCGCTAAAAACGTCTTGAGCAAATAGGTTTGGAGGAATTCCAAAGGGAGGGGTATTACCAATCCCACTAACCTGGATAGACTCTGTGGTGGTTACTTTCAATTCACCCCCCACTCCACCTCCTGTGGTATTGGCTAAGATAACCGAACCCTCTGTTAAGCTTAAATTTCGTCCTTGAACTTGGACACTGCCCCCAAGATTGCCACTTACATCCACAGAGGAGGCTCCTCTCATATTAATATTGTTGTAGCCAATGGCACCAGTGGGAGGGCTTAATTGTATTTGCCCATTTTGATTGCTAAACTCTACCAGGCCATTACTAAAGGCCCCTAGTTCGATCCTTCCGTCTAGTGCGTTAATATTACCTCCATCGAAGATAATATCACCCCCAACCAGGGCTAGGGTTTCCCCTGAGTTAACGGCAAAACGGTTCACCGGATCAAACGGCCCATTGGGGAAGCTCGGCAATCTAGTGATTTCAAAGTTATTGGGATTGGTGGCTAGATTATTGCCAAACCCCTGAACTGTTATGCTTCCTGGGTTCGGACCCATTTGTAGCCCTAGGGGGGCTGTCATGGTTAAGAGGGTTCCAGAAGCAGTTGAGTTTCTGGCACTAAATAGCCCTCCGCCCACAAATTCAATACTATCGGCTGTACTGGCTACAAAGGAACCACCAATATCAATGGTGGCATTGGGTCCGAAGATAATGCCATTGGGGTTAATAAGAAAAAGGTTGGCGGTGCCGTTAGCTGTAATGGTTCCTTGAATATCTGAGATGCTGGTGCCGGTGACACGACTAATAATATTGGCGATCGCTGCTGCATTGCCGAAGTTGGCACTGCCAGGGTTAGGAACTGAGAATTGAGAAAAACTATGAAATAAGTTACCTCCTACAGTTGTCCCTCCTGTAATGGTATAGTTGTTACCCATCTGATTCACCACTGAGTTATTGGGCAGGGTTCCATCAGCTTGAATGGCCTGTGCTAAGACATGGGTTTCAGAAACGAAGAATGTTATGCCTGTTGCTAGGTATAAACAAAGGGAGGGCAGGGAGAAAGGGAACTTAACCATGTTTCTCTAGTCTTTTGGGAGCAATGAAACTGTTGATGATTACTTAAGTTCATAACAGCCCCATTATTCTAACCAAAATCATAAGATCGAGCATTTTAATAATCGTCGTCAGCGACACAAATGCCTTTACACTTAATCCCATTGCTGGCGGTGCGTTTACAGTGGGGACAAAGGATTTTTTCTTCTTGAGGCTGATTAGCCAAGTTTTCAGTGATGACTTTGTTAGAAGTTTGTTTATCAATTGACATTGATGAGACCATAACTGCTTTCTCTGATTATTTTATCCAATATTAAGTATTGTAAACAAAGTTTCAAGTCTCTACCTCAAGGTGGAGGTAATTTCCAATTTGCGCATTCTGATTGACTATGTGATCTAGAGAGATTTAATATCATATTTTTCTTGATTTTTATATGATATTAATCACTGGATATAATGATTAATATCACTGTCTTGATTTTACAATATGTTAGTATATTTTTCAGTATTAATAATTAAAAAACAAAATATGTTTACTCCCATTCCTAAACATTTTTACTTAATTAAAAAGCAAGCCAATTTAGATTCATTTTTGTTTCCATTATTGTCAACTTTTAATTATTTTTTAGAATCAATAAATGAATTTTTCAAGACTATAAACGTTATATTTTTTTGGTTATTGTTAATCCTAATATACTTATTTTTAGCCAACACTGGGAAATGTATCTCTAGTATCAGTACAGACAATAAATTGTTATCAAAAAAAACTTCTAATGGGATGATTCAAAAGATTTCAGGTTAATCTATAGTGTTTCTCACTCTCATGAAGTAGACTGATTTCTTCTTCCCCAACTCTGCACTCCGAACTACCAAAGCTCAAAAATTTTGTACCTCACAAGTATGGGAAATGCTATATTATTTAATTAACAAAAAAAATCCTGCAATTTTTGTGCAGGAAATTAACAGTATGCAAATAATGAATAAAGGGATTAGTTAAGAATACGTTCTTTATCTTCTAGCACTTCATGGGTCATGTTCTCGAAGTAATTTAAGAGGCGATCCGCCCAATATTTAACATCATAGATGGTAACTGTTTCATACATAATAGCCATTTTTTCTTGTTGTTCTTCAGGAGACATATCTAAAGCTTTATCAATTGCCTCATCCATCAATTTAACTGAATAAGGGTTAGTTAAAATTGCTTGAGGAAGTTCAGTCGCTGCGCCAACGAACTCAGATAAAACTAATACGCCATCTTTTCCTTCGTGAGCAACAATGTACTCTTTAGCGACTAAATTCAAACCATCTCTTAAGGGAGTTGTCCAGCAAATATCAGCCGCTTTGTAATAACAGAATAAATCTAATAGGGGAATAGGCTGAGTGTAAAGCTTCACAGGAGTCCAGTCCAATTGAGCAAACCGTCCATTGATTTTACCTACTAATTGCTCGATTTCATTTTGGGCTGCTTTATAAACTCGCATTCCTGGGGCTGCTTGTACACAAGTCATGACAAAGTTAACTTTTCCATGTAAGTCAGGACGACGTTCTAATAACCGACCAAAGGCTTCTAATTTTTCTTTATTTCCTTTAACGTAGTCAATACGACCAGCAGCAATAATCAATTTACGCTCATGCAAACTCTCTTTAATTTCCTTAATTCTAGCTTCTGCTTCTGGAGAGTGTAACACCTCTAAAATATTTTTGGGGTTGGTTCCCACTGGAAAGGCATCGATTTTGACAATCTGATTTTTGTACTTTAACTTGGTAGTGACTTCTGGTTCAGCCAAAGCAATGCCCACAGGGGTTAAATGTCCCGATACTTTCTGCGTTTCGACGATCTCAACCGCACGTAAACTGCGGACAACGTTGACAAAGTTTTCTGAATAACGAGGGATATGAAAACCCACTACATCACAACAAAGCAGACTATCAACAATGGCTTCTCTCCAGGGCAAAATATTGAAGACATCCACTGAGGGAAACGGGGTATGGTGGAAGAAGGCAATACGTACATTGGGCTTTTTCTGGCGAATGAAGTGAGGAGCCAGCCATAAATTGTAATCATGTACCCAGATTAAGGCATCATCTGATGCTTCCTCGCAAGCTGCTTCAGCAAACAGACGATTAATTTCGATGAAGTTATCCCAGTCCGAAGACTCACTGGTAAAGTGATAGGGAAATGAATGCAGAATGGGCCAAAAGGCTTCCTTTGAGGTAATGTGATAGAAATGTTTAACTTGGTCGGCACTTAGGGGGATACGAGAAACTTGATAGTTTCCATCGTCTTCGACAACAATATTTTTAACAAACTTATTTCGTTGTTTAGCGTTAACTTGTTTCCAGGCTATCCAAGTTCCCTGATTATTCTCATCTGCAAAAAAGCTTTTTAATGTAGGTACAATGCCATTAGGACTTTTTTTCGGTAAATATCTTATTTGTCCATTCTCAACAATTTCATCATAAGGTTCACGGTGATACAGGATAACAAGTGAAGATTTCATAATTTGATTTTTCGTGGGTTGGTACTTAAATTAACTGAAAGCTTCAGTTATTGGGGAAAAGTTCTTATTCTTTTGCTAATGATATTAACACATAGTAGTTGCCATACTGGTGAGACAGATAATTTATCGCTTTGAGGCAGAAGGCATAGAGAAAAAATTTTCAGCTATTTTAGTGAATTGAAAATTACTGTAATAATTAGAGTTATGTTATGTTTTGTCTCAACATCTAATAATATCTAATATCTGCACTTGAGAATTAAAAGAAGAAATGATATATTACTACAAATGTCTACATGAGAGTTGTCCTCGCCTAAACTTAAACTCAGGCTAATAAATTATGGCAATTAAAAAACAGTTTTCCAGTTTTGAAGAACTTTTGTCCACCTCTTCGGTCCCGATTCTGGTTGATTTTTATGCGACTTGGTGTGGCCCTTGTCAAATGATGTCCCCAATTTTAGAACAAGTGGGCACACAGATGAGAAGTCGCATACAAGTGGTTAAAATTGACACTGATAAATACCCAGGAATTGCCTCTAAATATGGTATTCAATCTCTACCAACTTTGGTTTTATTTAAAAAAGGACAGCCAGTAGAACGCATTGAAGGAGCGATGCAAGCCTCCCAATTAATGCAACATCTCAATCTTTTAGTTTAATCCTTCACTTCCTAAACCATCGCCGATGTCAAAATCGAAAATATACAACTGTGGATCAACTTACTCAAACTACACAGTTATTCACTCGCCGATGGTTTGCGTTAAGGTACTCTGGAAATCTCTCTTTTTCTGCTGCTTTATCGAGTCAAAATCATTTTATTCTCCAATTAATTGAACCTAAAGACGTTTCCTAGAAACAGCTAAGGACTTGATTTTAATATACGTAGCCAACTATTTAAGCCAATCAAATAAGGAAGAAACATAATGGTTTCAATTCTTACAATTAGAGCTTATAATATACACTATTTCGAGATAAGTTCCTAACCACGGTTGCTGATTTGTAGCAACATTATACATAATCATCACACTTAAAAAATCTCTTCCATTTTCATGGTTACAATGATTGCATACATGATAACGAATTTCTGTGGTTGCTTGATGCTGCCAATTTTTTCATGGTAAAAAAATAGCATTTTAGATAGGTATTTTGAATCTCAACATCCAGCTTTATTAAAGGTAATAGATAAAACTTTTTTGTCAACTAATTCACAATTTTTATTTCTTGATTGTTTATTGTAGTCTAAATCACAATCATGAAAACAAAAACAAGCTATGGTAAAAATCCACATAGTCCATATATAGGGTGACTGCTCGAACATTGTTCAAGACATAACACCATATCTGTGGTATAACCAAAAAGTGTCCTTTTCCAATTGACATCTATTTCGACACAAATTAAGTACAAAGTT
This sequence comes from Crocosphaera sp., assembly GCA_030064935.1. Taxonomy (GTDB): domain Bacteria; phylum Cyanobacteriota; class Cyanobacteriia; order Cyanobacteriales; family Microcystaceae; genus Crocosphaera. The sequence continues at coordinate 58,825 of JASJEA010000002.1, forward strand.
ATTAGTCTTCTGATTAGTCCTAAATGATGCAACCCACCATCTTAACTTCCTCTGAACAAACTTACTTTGGCAACACCCAACCTTCTCATCCTAGTTACCATTCACAGCTAGGAGAGAATAAGATTAGAGTAAGACGACGGGATGGATCTTCGACAGCCTTAAACATTAGTAAGATACGTGCTGTTGTGGACTGGGCTTGTGCCGAGAAAGAGGTGAATAGTATTGCCTTAGAAGCCGGGTTAACCACTCGTTTACGGGATGGCATTACTACTAGAGAGATCCAGGACAACTTAATTAACTGTGCTTTGGAAATGTGTAGTCCTGCTGAGCCAGACTGGCGTTACGTTGCGGGTAGACTCCATATATGGAGTCTCTGGAAAGATGTTCTAGTCAGTCGGGGTTATCAGTACGGGAATTATGAAACTACGGTGAGAACCAAAGTAGAATCGGGGCAATATGATAATCGTCTCTTAACCTATTCTACAACAGAATTAGAAGAAGCAGGAACGTGGATTAATTCAGACTGGGATACCGATTATGACTATGCTGGGGCAGTCTTATTGACAAGTCGTTATCTCTTGTCTGATGAACTGCCGCAAGAAGCTTTGTTAAGCTGTGCCTTACTTTTGGCGACGGTAGAAAGTCCAGAGAATCGATTGCTTTGGGCAAGACGATTTTACGAAGCCATCGCCAAGCGAAAAGTGTCCCTAGCTACCCCTATTCTAGCCAATTTACGGGTTCCTGGGGGGTCGTTGACCAGTTGTTTTATTTTGTCTATTGATGACAACCTAGAGAGCATTTTTGAAGAGATTACCAATACCGCTAGAATCTCCAAAAATGGGGGTGGTGTCGGGGTGAATGTTAGTCGTATTCGCGCTACGGGTAGCTGGGTGATGGGTAAGTCTAACGCCTCTGGTGGTATTATTCCCTGGATTAAGTTATTAAATGATACTGCGATCGCTGTTAATCAAGGGGGGAGACGTGCCGGGGCTGTTACTGTTGGGGTTGATATTTGGCATTTAGATGTCCCAGAATTTTTGGAAATACAGACGGAAAATGGGGATCAAAGACGGAAGGCTTATGATGTCTTTCCTCAGTTAATTTTGACTGACGAATTTATGCGTCGCGTAGAAAATAAGGAAGAATGGACATTAGTTGATCCTTATCAGGTACGGGAAAAGTTTGGCATTGAATTAGCAGAGTTATGGGGGGAGAAGTTTGAGGCAGCTTATCGTTTAATTGAGGCAGAATTAGATCGAGAAATTACTCTTTATAAGCGGGTGAATGCCCGTGAATTGTTTAAAAGTATCATGCGATCGCAGGTAGAAACAGGGATGCCTTATTTAGCGTTTAAAGATACCATTAACAAGGCGAATCCGAATAAGCATGATGGTTATATTCCTGGTGTCAATTTATGCACAGAGAGCTTTTCCAATGTGTCTTCTGGAAAGTATAGTCATTGTTGTAATTTAGTTAGCTTGAATTTAGCGAATCTTGAGGAAGAGGAACTTAATTATCTCTGTAATATTTCTGTTCGGATTCTTGATAATACCATTGATATTACTAACCCTCCTTTTGACGATGCTAAGGCCCATAATGATAGATACCGTACTATTGGTGTCGGTTGTATGGGTTTAGCTGACTGGTTAGCTAAGAAGGGTTTAACTTACGAAAATATAGCAGAAATTAGTGACTTATTTGAAGAGGTGGGTTATTGGTGTACTCATACCTCTATGGAGTTGGCCAAGGAAAGAACTCCTTATGATGCGTTTGAGGGAAGTGATTGGAGTAAGGGGTTATTAATTGGCTCTAAATCGGTTGATTGGTTCGTTGAAAATGCTGCCAAAAAAGAGCGTTGGTTACAATTATCAGAAGATATAAAAAGTTATGGTATTCGTAACTCTCATATTACAGCGATCGCTCCTAATACTTCCTCATCTTTAGTGCAAGGTTGTACGGCAAGTATTCTCCCCGTTTATAGTCGTTTCTTCTATGATAAATGGGCTAAGGGAACTGTACCCATTGCCCCTCCTTTTATTAAGGAATCTTTCTGGTTTTATCACGAAAATAAAACCTTAGAACAGCAAAAAGTAGTTAAGGCGGTTTCCACTATTCAACAATGGATAGATACAGGAATTTCCATGGAATTGTTATTTAATTTGAATCAGGGGATTTACTTTCCCAATGAACCGGAACGCTGTTTGACGGCTAAGGATATTTTTGAGACGTTACTGTTAGCATGGAAGGAAGGTTGTAAGGCAATATATTACGTTAGGACCGTACAGAAAGACGATTTTAAGGAGTCTGATAATAATTGTACTGCTTGTGCTAATTAATATGTAGGGTGGGCTAAATGTCCACCTTATTAATTTTTATTTAATTCTGATAATAATTGATAAAGCAAAAAATTAGAGTTAATAGAAAATAGTATGAATGAAAACTATCATAAAAATAAGTTTAATCATACAATTGGATTAGGATTACTAATTTTTATATTGCTTATTATCATAACTTTGATCCTGAGACTTGTTTTTGAAGATAGTAAATGGTATTTCGAGACATTTACTCAACCATTTGCTGTTTTTGCAACAGGTTGGTTTATTCAGAAAGGAATAGCTAATGAGCAAAATAAAATTAATAATAATCATCAACAAGAAAAATGTTTAAAAGACTACTTACAAGAAATAAAAGAGTTAACAATTAATGAAAAGTTAGGAACAAAAGATGCTAAAAAAGAAGTCATAGAAGTAGCAAGAATAATAACGGAATCTACCATAAGGAATCTTGATGGAAAACGTAATGCAAGTTTAACTTATTTTTTATCTAAATTAACACTAACTAAAAAGACATATAATGATGAACCAAATTTTTTGACTCTATTACGTGATCTTAACTGGGATGTCGGGCTAAGTCCCACGCTATAAACGAGGGGGACGCATCGAACCGTAGGTGAGTACCCCCAAGGTTTTAGCGTGCGGATAAAGCCCGACCAATATATTAACGTGCGACAGCAC